>JAEUUB010000148.1 GCA_016787745.1 Cyclobacteriaceae bacterium | reverse complement strand
AGGTTGTTGTAATATCGGCTTCCCGGATTTCCAGACTGCCCGCCCGGGTAAACTCCCCACGCCCTGAGTTTAACTTTTTCAAGACTAACCACCATCCGCCAACTCGGTCCGTTTCTATGACTGGAGGCATTAACAATATCGTGGTTGCCGCCATGTTGTACGTGGTAACTAAAGGCAGGCAACCCTTGAAGCAAGTGCCCGATAAAAGTATCTTTATAATCAGCCCAGCGAGGCTCTTTTTTATTCTCCGTCTTCCACGACTCAATGGTTTCCACACCTTTATTAAACGCCCGTTGAACAACTTCCCGGGCAGTTTCTTTTTCTGGCGTTTCCAACACATCAAAGAAACTTAAGTCGGGCCGGTCTTTAATGAGTTTAAGGGTGGTATAGGTGGTAGGGTATTCCAAGGCGACTTGGGAGGTTTTAATTTCGTCCCAGACAAGCGGATACAATGCATCCCACCAGGCTTCGTAGTAGGATGCGCCTTCGGAGTTTATTGTGTTTTCATAATCCCACAAGGAAAGAATGCGATACGCCTTTTGTTGTGGTTTAGTGAAACCGGTTGTATCCAGATAGGTTAAAAAGGTGGGCAAACTTTCAGCCGCTTTTAAATTATAGGTGTCAAACTGCAACTCCATCATATCGCGCGGTGTAATTTCACTCATCTCAGCAAGCAGTTTATTTATTCTGCGGTTGCGATAGGCTTCATAGCTGGTCGCGGTTATATAATACGGATAGGTTCCATCGGCCGGATATTGATTGGCGGAACTTACAAAACCGCGGGCCGGGTTTTTATCCTTTACTTGCTGATCGTTGGGGATAAAGGCCTGCCACTCGGTATGGGTTTGGGTTCCATCCAGCACATATTTGCCTTCTTCATTTCTTCGCACAGGATATTTACCCTGAATGCGCATGGCTACATCTCCATGCACACTCGCAAAGACAAAATTCTGCGCAGGGGAGGCATAATGATTCAAGGCCTCCATATAGTCGGCATGGTTTTTTCCTCGATTCAGTTTATAAAAAGTTAAAATTTCTTCGGAGGGATCATGCGCAATCCACCGTAAGGCGTAATGATTGAGTTCGTTATCGCCATGAAAGCTTTTGTCAAACACAACGGGACCATGATGGGTATAGGTGATTGTATCCATTACGGGAGTTCCGTTCTTTACAAGAATCTTTTCGATTACCTTACGCGATTTTTTCCATTCTCCATCACTCAGATATTCGGTCTTTGTGTCGTCTTTAAATTCGATCCTGAACCAATCCACCAGGTCGCGCTGTGCGTTGGTTACTCCCCAGGCAATGGAATCGTTGAAGCCACTGATAACCGCGGGCGATCCCGGCAAGGAAGCGCCCATTACATTTAACTCGGGCGCGCTTAAGTGAATAACATACCAAATGGATGGCAACGTAAGATTTAGATGCGGATCGTTGCAAAGAATAGGGGAGCCGGTTTGTGTTTTACGACCACTTACCGCCCAGTTGTTGCTGCCTACATCCTTGTCGGCTTTGGCTAAGGGTTGA
>JAEUUB010000125.1 GCA_016787745.1 Cyclobacteriaceae bacterium | reverse complement strand
GGTTGCTGAGTTCGGGTATCCACAGGCATTTTTGCCGATATCGTGTCATCATTTATGGATATGAATTCAATACCCAAATGACTAACCATTGTATTAACGGAAAGTTTGTTTAATGAATCGAGTGTGATGCCAGGTTTAAAGATACTCATAGGTGTAACGCATGTGAGTTTAAACAATTTCGCTATTTTTGCGCCCTGAAAAGAGGCTTGAAATTAGGCAGAAATGATGAGCAAAAAAATATATATCATTCGGCACGGTCAAACAGATTATAATCTGAATGGGATTGTGCAAGGGAGTGGAGTGGACTCGTCATTGAACAGCCGGGGCCGGGAGCAGGCCCGTAGTTTTTTTCAACACTACAAAGAGGTGCCTTTTGATAAGATATACACTTCCGCTCTCAGGAGAACCAGAGAATCGGTGGAGGATTTTTTGATTAAAGGAATTCCATCAGAAAGCCTTCCTGGCCTAAATGAAATTAGTTGGGGTGCAAAAGAAGGGCAACGGATAACTCCCGAGGAGGATGCCTATTATCATTGGATGTTGAACCAATGGCAATTGGGCAAAACCGATGTACGGATTGAGGGGGGGGAAAGCCCGGAGGATGTTTCCAAACGACAGGATGTTGCCTGGGATCATATAATGAGCAAAATGGAGTCCTCGGTATTGATTTGTATGCACGGCCGGGCTATGCGAATCCTTCTCTGTAAAATTTTGAATTATCCACTTCGCTGTATGGATATGTTTGAACACGAAAATTTGTGTCTCTATTTGGTTGAGGGAACAAACTCAAATTTCTCAATCCGAAAATATAACGACACAGCTCATCTGAAGAACATCCCCAAGATAGATGATAGTCAATTGGTGAGTGCCATTACGCCTTAACAGTAGAAAGCCATTCTAATTCTGTTCGGGCTTTGCTATCGATGCTGTTTTTGTACTCGTGTTTTGGAAAACTAAGCGCTTGCGAAAAATATTTTTTAGCAGCGGCAAAGTCTTTCTGATCTTTTGCGATGTATCCTAATTGAAGGGCAGAATTGGCGCCAAAATACCACGGGTTATTCTTTGTCATATCAATGCTCTGTTGATAGAATAGTTTGGCCACAGTAAGTTGCCCCATGCGGTGGGCAAGCCGCGCCTTCCGATAATAATATTCTGTTCGTTCTTTATCGGTTTTCAAATCATTTGGCGTAATGCTTTGCAGGAATGCAGTTGCTTCTTTATAATAACCCCCATCGGTACTAAAGCGCACCTTTAACAATTTCTTATTTGGAAACTCCGTTTCTTCTAATTGTTTGGCTGCGTATCGATCGGGTTCTGCCTTATCGGTGCCAGTGATTTTCGCTTTATCAAAATTAGCTTTGGCTTGTTTTGTGTCCCCCAGTAGCCAATAGTTAAGTGAAATTTTAAAGTAGGAATCTTTCTTAAAGCTAACGCTGGGATAGTTTTTAATAAACCGTTCATACGAGGCAATCGATTTTTCGTACTCACCTTTTTGCATCAGCACTTCGCCCCGCAGATAGTCGATATAATAAATGGGTAATCCTTGGGTCTGCTGATCAATCCTTTGAATAAGACCAAGGGCTTCATCGCTTTGGCCATCTTTTATAAGCATGTTTACGCCCAGGAACAAAAGCAGCCGGTTGTCAGGTTGATCTTTAAGGCATGTGGAAATCCCCTCTGCAGCCTCTGGAAATTGCTGGTTTAGAAATCCCTTTACTGTATAAAAGAGGATGGTGGCCTCCATATTTAGTGAAGATTTGGAATTTCTGAGTTCGGTGAATTGCTGCTGTCCTACACTTACCGAACCTTTCATCCCCAACAGGCTTACAAACCACTTATATTTATCAGGCACCGACCCCAACATCACCTGAATAACACCGCTGGTTTTTTTTATAGGAATAAAGCCTGGATACTTTTTTAAACAATCGCTGGTAAGCTGATAGGCTTTGCGGATAGACATAACCGCATTTACTTCCTGACTGAGATTTAGAAAACAAAAACCCCGCTGCAAATTAAGCTCGGCCTGAAGAAAGAGCGTTTCTGCGCTTACCGGCAAGCCTTCTAAATATTTAAGGCGCTCCTTAAACCGTAAATCGATCTGTTCGAATGCTTTATGATCTTCCGTAATTAAAATCAGAATGGTCTCATTTAAACTCTCAACATAAAGTTTATGAAACTCATTGGTCTTTATCTTTTTCAGGTATTCCGTGGCTTTGTCGGGCTGAAGCGAGAAAACCATGGAGTAGGCTTTTTGCAATTCGGTATCGAACTGCCAGATCATGTCGGTGGCCTGTAAGGGTATAAAAAATAAAAAAAGGCAAGTGGTTACGCCTGCCTTTTTAAT
>JAEUUB010000091.1 GCA_016787745.1 Cyclobacteriaceae bacterium | reverse complement strand
ATAACAACATACAAAACTCATTAACATCCCTCTGAAACCTTCCGCAGCCGCAGGCGTAAGTGCATCCGGAAACGGCTTCATTTTTGACGGCAATTCCTTAATATTGCGGTTTACATTTTTAGTAACGGGAGAATATGGCATTTGAAACAACAACTGAGTTACAGCAAGAACACCAACAAAAGATTAAGCAGGTATTTGGAGAAGTATCGAAAGTCGTGGTAGGCCAGGAGTATATGGTAAACCGCCTTTTGGTCGGCCTCTTTACGAATGGTCACATTTTATTGGAAGGAGTCCCTGGATTGGCAAAAACACTCACCATCAGTACGGTGGCCCGGGTTTTACATTTGGATTTTGCCCGTATTCAATTTACGCCCGATCTGCTGCCATCCGATTTGGTGGGAACGATGATTTATAATCAGAAGGAAGGAAAATTTGAGGTAAAGAAAGGGCCCATTTTTGCCAACATTATTTTAGCTGATGAGATTAACCGCTCACCGGCCAAAGTGCAATCTGCCTTGCTAGAAGCCATGCAGGAAAAGCAAGTAACGATTGGGGAAACCACATTCACGTTGGATAAGCCCTTCCTGGTGATGGCCACACAAAACCCGGTGGAAAATGAAGGAACGTATCCTTTACCCGAAGCGCAAATCGATCGCTTTATGATGAAGGTATTTGTAAACTATCCCACCAAAGAACACGAGCTTGAAATCATGCGCAGAATTTCGAATATGGGATTCAGCTATGAAGTAAATCCCGTGCTCACCAAAGAAGACATATTTTCTATTCGGGCAGAAGTTAACAAAGTGAAAATTTCGGAATCGCTTGAAAAATATATTATTGAGTTGGTGTCCGCTACGCGCAAACCCAAAGAATACAAGCTTGATAATGAAGCTCAATACATTCAGTTTGGCGCTTCCCCGCGTGCCAGCATCAACATGAATCTGGCGGCCAAGGCGGTTGCGTTTATGGATGGGCGCGATTATGTTTTGCCCGAAGACATTAAAGAAATAGCACTGGATGTTATGAATCACCGTATCATTCTTAATTACGAAGCGGAAGCGGACAATGTAAAAACGGCCGATATCGTAAAAGCCCTTTTAACAAAAGTTCCGATTACCAAGTAATTTCCGATCAGCGCGAATGAGCACTTGTTTGTGCTAACTTTATAGTGTACACTCATTACTCTGATTAATCTCCACCGGATTGGGTGAACCGA
>JAEUUB010000523.1 GCA_016787745.1 Cyclobacteriaceae bacterium | reverse complement strand
TGCAGGACCTTAGCGTTTCGCAACTCCAGTAAAATGGCTTCCAAAAATTTTTTGGGGATTCGCTGCTTATCGGCAATTTCCTGAATATGGACCGGGCCTTGCTGATAACGCTCGGTCAGATAAATGAGTGCGTGGATCGCGTATTTACATTTCTTGGATAGCATAATGTGTTTCCAAGATATACTTTTGTAAGCGTTTTGTAATAGAAATGCATTTTTTTATAGGCCGAGGTAGCTCAGGGGTAGAGCAGCTGATTCGTAATCAGCAGGTCGTGGGTTCAAATCCCATTCTCGGCTCGAACATAATTTATAATCTTGCTTAAAAAAAATCAACTTGATTATTTCTAAACCACAAACAAACACCCTCGTTTCATTTGCCTTCTTTTTATGCATCACGGTAGCTGTGGCTATTATGAACATAGTCGCTATTGTAAGGATTGCCGCGTGGTACAACTATTTGATTCTTGTACTCCTTATTCCAATTGGAGGCTTCGTGGCTTACAAAATATTCATACGCTATAAGGTAATCCGGGCAGGTAACAACGAAATTGAGATTGTTTACCCAGTACTTAAACGCAAAGAAAATTACCCGCTGCGCAGTATAGTAGCCTGGCGCGAGAATGTGATCAAAACAGGTAAGAACTCTCTTTATAAAGAGCTCGAAATCCTATTTGAGGACAAGCAAAGAATTAGCATCGGGCAAAAAGAACATACCGAATACACCCGTCTGATTCAGTACCTTCAACAGAAACTTCCCAGAAAAAAGACACCCTCCGCCTAGCTTTGTGCATTGGTAAAGTTTTAAATCCTTTTTACTTTTGCGCCCCTGCCCGGGTTATCTCTGGCAGCCCTCGCGATACATGTTCTTTGCCCAGGTGGTGAAATTGGTAGACACGCTACTTTGAGGGGGTAGTGCCGCAAGGTGTGCTGGTTCAAATCCAGTCCTGGGCACATAGAAATTAAAAATGGAAGATTCAGGATTACGGTGGCATACCCATTAGATTTTGAATCTCCATTTTTAAACTCAATCAAGCCGAAGTGGTGAAACTGGTAGACACGCACGTTTCAGGGGCGTGTGGCGCAAGCTATGCGGGTTCGAGTCCCGCCTTCGGCACTTTCTTCTTTTCTATCCGAACCGGAATGTCGTATACGCGAGGATTACACCAAAGCTCGTTTTATCTTCCAAACGTGTGCTTCCGGTTTGGCTTGATCGTGCATTTTCATCACCGTATAAAAGAAAATTGTATAAAAAGCCGAGACTGCTATCAGGCAAAATTGGATCATAGTGGTTGTCGTTTTACTTAAGCAAAGATGATCAAGAACCTTCAGCCAATCCTGGTAAAAGAACTGTGCCCGGCACAGGAGTAATTTCTGGCAGATTTGTTCAAACTTTTGATCTTTACCAATAAAAAAAGAGGCGATTCCAAACAAACATCTTTCCGGTAAGCTCGTTTAACCGCTATCTTGGCATAATTTTTATAAATCATCTACTATGATGAAGCAACTAATAAGTGTAATATTTTTCCTGATCACCGCATTTTCTGCGCAATCACAAACCTCTTTTAACCATCCTATACCCAAAAACTGGTTTTTGCTCGATCCTGAGAAGGATAGTATACAGGGTGTAAGTGCCGAACGGACCTATGAAACTTTGCTAAAGGGTCAGCCTTCGCGCACCGTGATTGTGGCCGTGATTGATTCAGGTGTAGACATTGATCATGAAGATTTAAAAAGTGTGATCTGGGTAAATGAAGATGAAATACCAGACAATGGAATTGACGATGACAAAAACGGCTACATCGATGACGTACATGGCTGGAATTTTATTGGCGGGAAAAATGGAAATGTAGACGCGGACACCTACGAATTAACCCGCGAATACATTCGGCTTAAAGCCAAGTATGAAAACATGGAGGCTGATAAAGTCAACAAAAAACAAAAGGCCGAATACGAAACCTATAAGCAGATTAAAGACAAATACGAAAAGTTAAAAGCGAAGAATGAACAGCAATACAAATTATATTCAAACATCTATACCAACATAGTTCAAAGCATTGACACGCTAAAGGCCCGCCTTCATGTTGACACGCTTACGGCTGAGGCAATCCAGGGGTTTGAAACAAACGAACCTGGTCTGCTTTTTGCCAAGGGCTTTCTGCTTAACATGTTTAAAAATATGGGTGAAGACGAGAGCCTGGATGATTATGTAGCTCAGTTAAAAGAGGCAGTAGATTATTACGAGGTGATTGTGAAATATGGATACAACGAATCCTTTGATTCGCGTAAGATCGTAGGCGATGATGTGAACAACCTGAATGAGAAGAATTACGGCAATAATGATGTAAAGGGTCCGGATGCCACGCACGGCACGCACGTATCCGGTATCATTGCAGCCGATCGTAAAAACGATATAGGAATTAAAGGCATTGCGGATAATGTAAAAATTATGGTGGTGCGGGCCGTACCCAACGGAGATGAACGCGACAAAGATGTAGCCAATGCAATTATTTATGCAGTGGATAATGGTGCACACATCGTCAATATGAGTTTTGGTAAATCGTTTTCGCCCAACAAAGAAGTTGTAGACAAGGCCGTTCGATATGCCGAGCAAAAAGGTGTATTGTTAATACACGCAGCGGGCAACGATGCAGAAGATATTGATACCGAAAAGAATTTTCCATCCCGCATCTATGCGGATGGCAAAGAAGCGAAAAACTGGATCGAAGTGGGTGCTTCCGCCTGGGGCAGCGATGAAAATTTTGTGGGCAGCTTTTCAAATTATGGTAAAAAGTCTGTTGCCCTTTTTGCCCCTGGGGTAGAAATATATTCAACCGTGCCTGGTAGTAAATATAAAAATGAAAGCGGCACCAGTATGGCAAGTCCTTCCACCGCGGGTGTGGCTGCGCTTCTAATGTCCTATTTTCCTGAATTTACCGCTGTGGAGATAAAGGATATCTTAATGAAATCATCGCGCAAGTTCGATAACCTTACGGTTCAAAAGCCCGGTGGTGGAAAAACCAATTTTAACCAACTCAGTATTTCGGGAGGTCTTGTTAATTC
>JAEUUB010000069.1 GCA_016787745.1 Cyclobacteriaceae bacterium | reverse complement strand
ATTTTTAAAAGCCACAACCTCTGGAGTCAAAAACAATTTACTCCGGGGCAGGAAATTACTGTCTACCTGGATACAAGAGATTCGTCCAATTTTTGGGTAGAGGTCGGAGACTAGAATCTATTTCAAAAATGCTTTGTCATTGCTGGCAGCGACCTGCAATCCCAGGTTCAGTGCATCTAACCGAAGATTCCGCCCCGAAGCTTCGGGACGGAAAGACAGATGTTTTCAAAAGTAATTTTTGAGAGACTCTTGTTGGTTAATGGATTGTTCAGAGAGTTTTTATTTCTTCCCTTCCATCGGGGTAACGTGCAAAACGACTTTTTTCTCTTGGATGTACATGCTCATAACTGGGCCACGGCCAACCGCCAAATTCAGTTCGTTGATATTCCGTTATGGCTTGCTGAATCTCTATCTGCGAATTCATCACAAAAGGACCATGCTGTACAACCGGCTCATTAATGGGTTTCCCCTGAAGTAATAAAAAAGAGCTTTCTGTATTTCCGTTCGCCAAAATCGTTGGTCGATCAGCATGCAACTCAACAGCCTGATGCGATACAAAATTTCTATCCGCTATTTGAACGGAGTTTCCTTCATAAAAATAAAGCGAGCGATTAACCAAAGCCGAAGCTCCCGGTAAAGTCCATTGTGCTCCGGGTTGCATTTTTATTGTCCAGATAGCCACTTCATGAGTTTCGTCTGCAGCCCAACTGTCGGGAGCGGGCTTGGGTGGCTGGGTGTTTTCCATTTTCCCAGCAATTACATTTACCTGTGTTGTCTTGCCTCTTTCGTCAGTGAAAATAAATTTAGGAATGGTCTCTGCCCACAGCATAGCAAAATACGGAGCGGCCATCTTATTTGCTTTTGGGAGGTTGAGCCAGATTTGAAAAAGTTCGAGAGGATTTTCTTTGTCTTTGGAAATCAAAGGAAACATTTCACAATGTTGTACCCCCTTGCCGGCCGTCATCCATTGCACATCACCAAAGCCAAAACGGCCCGCGGCTCCAAGCGAATCAGAATGATCCACCAATCCTTTTGTAACAACCGTAACCGTTTCAAAACCGCGGTGTGGATGCGCAGGAAAACCGGGTACTTGTTCGCCATGATACATGCGCCAATTTTCTTTGTTAGGCGCAAAGTCCTGTCCTATCTGCCTTCCCGCCAAGGAGGCGGCAGGCCCCATTACGTCATTACCTTTGGGGTAATCATCTTCATGATGAACACAAAAAAGGAATGGGTCTTGCGTTTGCCAGGGAAATCCTAACGGTTTTATCGATTTAATTGAAGTGTTGCTCATAGTGAATATAATGCGATAGTTAAACCAAGATGAGGTCGGAAAAATTTTACACAGAGAAATTTTACTACTTGCACGCAGACGCTTGAAAACAAAGAGTATCTCCTTGCAAAGGAATCTTGCCACTCCTATCAAGAATTCCATCCAATCTCAAATTAGCGATGGATGGACCTTGCTTATCAACTGTCACCAGTGTGATATGATCAAAGGACATTGAATCCATTTTATTTTGAGATCCACCGGTTGTTCCAAGTATGATATAATCTTGATTACTTTTTTTTGTGTGTGAGTAGCTGTGGACATGACCATTGAAAACTGTGTAAGGGCGGGTTCCTAACGCTTGCTCAATTACAGTAAGCCCTCCTTCATCGGTACGCTGCCACACGGGTTTGTGCATAAAAAGAAATGTCCATTTCACGGTTGGATTCTGTTCCAATACTTTTTTGAAATATGTCGACTGCTCATTTCCAATTTCACCGGTTATTCGCTCCTGCATTTTAAAATACTCCATGTCGTTTGCCTTTTCAGGATTAGGCCCATCCATTACTTTAATGGCTGCATCGCGTGCTTTAAAAATTTCTTGTCTGCGTGCATCGGAATAATCTTCGGTATCCAAGATCAGAAATAACATATCTTTATAAACAAAATGATAATAATAGGCCCCGTAACGGCTTGCCCAGACTTCGCGCATACCGGGATTTGTTAGATCATGATTTCCGCCCACATGAAACAACGGGGCTTTCGCTTTACTGGCACGGGCATCAAAATAATCCCATTCTTTATTTAACGCATCGGTATCTTCGCTCACGCCATCAATCAAATCGCCAACGGTAAGAATAAATTCCGGTCGCAATAAATTCAATTGCTCAATGGCTACTTCAAATATACCCTCACGCTCACCACCATTTAAATCGGTAATAATTCCAAAGGTAAACTTATCTTCCCCATCGAAGTTCTCGTGGAGCCAGGGCTTTCTTCCCTCAGCAAGCTCATGCTTAAAATCTTTTTTCTCAGTACAACTAAGTACCGAGAAGAAAATAAAGATAACTACTACTCGGCAACTCATACTCAAATATTTGATTTGTTAAAATACTAGGAAAGGGTGTAAACTAAAACAGCTACAACATGACAGGCCGTTCCGCCTAACACAAACAAATGCCAAACAAAATGACTATACCTGATTTTGTGATCGTAAGCAAAAAAGAAAACCCCCATCGAGTACATAAGTCCACCGGCCAATAACCAAAACAAACCCCAAGCCGGCATGGCATCGTACAAAGGTTTAATAGCGAGGATAGCCAGCCACCCCATACCTAAATAGAGTGCAATAGAAAGTTTACCTGTGCCAATTTGTTGAATCGACTTAATAAGTACCCCCACAAGGGCCAAACCCCACACGATCCCAAATAACGTCCAGCCCCAAACTCCGGGCAGTACACGTAAGGTGAAAGGAGTATAGGTTCCTGCAATCAACAAAAAGATAGCGCTATGATCAAAAACTCTAAAAAGGCGCTTAGCCCTACTGTTTGGAAATGCGTGATAAAGGGTGGAAGCCAGATAGAGGACAATCATGGTTGCACC
>JAEUUB010000057.1 GCA_016787745.1 Cyclobacteriaceae bacterium | reverse complement strand
TTTATTTGCAGGCGGTATAATGCTCTGCCTTTATGTATTGAAAGGGATCTTTAAGAATGAAAATATTCCCTTAAAAAAATTAGACACGCTCACGTTCTATGGAGTCATCGGAATTTTTGTGGGGGCCCGATTAGGTCATTGTTTATTTTATGATCCTTCTTACTATTTCAATCATCCGCTGGAAATGCTTTTGCCTTTACAATTAACCAATGCCGGCACATACCAATTTACGGGGTATCAGGGTTTGGCAAGCCACGGGGGAATACTGGGTTTAATCATAGCCTTGATTCTATATGCGAAAAAGACAAACGAATCAATAATCAAAACAATTGATCTCATTTCGGTGGTGGCGCCTTTAGGAGGTTGTTTTATCCGATTAGGAAATTTAATGAATTCGGAAGTGATCGGGTTTCCAACCAAGGTTCCCTGGGCCTTTATTTTTGTTCGGGAAGATAATTTACCGAGGCACCCCACCCCACTTTATGAGGCCATTTCGTACCTGGCAATTTTTGTTTTTACTTTCCTTTTATATAAAACAAGTCGGCATAAGTTTCAAGACGGGTTCTTTTTTGGATTCTCCTTTTCACTCCTGTTCACCGCACGATTTTTTATTGAGTTTATGAAAGAAAGGCAAGTTCCCTTTGAGGAACAGTTGCCCCTTGATATGGGACAATTGCTGAGCATTCCGTTTATTCTGGTAGGCCTTGGCTTTGCGGTTTACGGATTGAGAAAATCAAAAAGGAATAAAAATGAGAATGAGTTATTAACCACCCCCTAACCCAAATTCTTCCACGAATTTTTATTCCTTGATCACGTTTAATACCCAAAACTCATCGTACCTGATCCGGCCTGCATCTACCATTTCGCGAACCACATCAATAAACAATTCGCTTTCCCTGGGATCAACGGCCGTCTCCAGGTCTTCAATAGTCATCGGTTTTTTGTTCAGCAGATACAGGATCTGCTCCTCGTAATCTTTAAGAGCCGATAGGTTTTCCTTTCTTCTTTTTTCAATACATACATCACAAAGGCCACAGATTTGGTAGGTCTCCTCGTTAAAATAATCCTGAATTAGTTGCATGCGGCACCGATGGGTTTGCCCGGTATAATTCTTCATCGCCTCCATCTTGGAGAGGTGAAGTTCTCTTCTGCGTTTAAACTCCTGTTTGTCGATGGGCAAACGATCTGCATCCTGACGGGCCAACACAAAAGTAATTTTGGGGCTTTCATTAACCGGTTCGTAAACCATCACCTGCAAATTATGCAGTTGTTCTAACTCAAGCCTTACCGTGCTGATCGTTTGTTTCGTCATCAAAGCAATCTGAGATTCCTGTATCGGGGTAAAGTCTGAGAATAGTTCACCTCCATACAATCGCAGCAATGCCTTAATCAGTAAATCAAACCGGGCGTGGGCAATCTGAAACTCATATAACTTCTTTTTATCGAAAGAGAAATGAAGCAGGGAGGGTCTGTAAAAACTTTCATTGAATTCCAGAAGGCCAAACTCTTCAAGTTTTTTCAAGGCCGGATAAACTTCGATGGATTTGAAATTGAAACGTTTACAAAAATCATCCAGTACAAAATTGAAACTCTCCCCCTGACTGCTTCCTTCGGCAACCTGAAAATAGTTGGCGATGGCCTGATAAATTTTTTTCAAAAACTCCAATTCCGGTTGCGCCTGCTCCACTTTCTTCTCGAGTGCCAGCACATCCACCTCATGATAAATTATAGCAGCATACGATCTTTTACCATCCCGGCCTGCCCGGCCGGCTTCCTGATAATAGGATTCAAGATTTTCGGGAATGTCCAAATGCAAAACCACGCGCACATCGGGTTTGTCAATGCCCATGCCGAAAGCATTGGTGGCCACCATCACACGGCATTGATTTGTAAGCCATTCTTCCTGCCGGGCCATACGCTCCTGATGCGTTAACCCCGCGTGGTAAAATGTTGCGGCCACACCTTGTTTAGCAAGATAGCCGGCAAGAGTAGCTGTGGATTTTCGGGAGCGAACATAAACTATAGCCGGACCGGGCACCTTGCGTAAAATTTCGAGTAGTTTTTTTTCTTTGGTTTCGGTTTTACGAACAACAAAAGAAAGATTATCGCGGGCAAAACTTTTTTGAAATTCAACAGGGTGAGTTAGTTCCAACCGGTTGATGATATCCTCCCGAACCAAACGGGTGGCTGTTGCCGTGAGGGCGATAAACGGGATGTTGGGTTTTATCTCTCTTAATTCAGCAATTTTCAAATACGGGGGACGAAAGTCATATCCCCATTGCGAAATACAATGGGCTTCGTCTATAGCGACAAGGCAAACCTTCATGCGCTTTACCCGCTCTTTAAACAAATCTGTTTGTAATCGCTCGGGCGAGAGATAAAGAAATTTCTGGTCGCCATAAACACAATTATCAAGTGTAATGTCAATTTCGCGCGGATGCATACCCGCATGAACCGAAACCGCTGCAATGCCTCGTTGCTTTAACTGCTTTACCTGATCCTGCATAAGGGCAATGAGGGGAGTTATCACAAGACAAATTCCATCCATCAAAAGAGCGGGAACCTGAAAGCAAATTGACTTGCCGCCTCCGGTGGGCATGATTGTTACCACATCCTTTCCCTCCAATACAGCCTGAATAATTTCTTGCTGTGAGGAGCGAAACTGCGAATACCCCCAATGGCGTTTAAGTATTTCGAGAGGTGTCATAAGTAAAATGTAATGAAGGTATATGAATCACTCTCGAAATGCTGTTCACAATATTACCAGCTTATGTTTTGCTTATTTAAAAATGCGGCTATTCCTTTTTTGCAGTCGTCCGTTGCCCGTGCCTTTGCATTAAACGCGGCCGCCATATCTAAAGAATCTGTTAGAGTCTTGTCCTGCACATCGGCAATTAATTGTTTGGTAAGTTGCATGGATTGCGTTGAATTTGACCGGATGAGCGTTTGTGCGAAATCAAAAACAGAAGATGTCAGGTCCACCGAAGGAACCACGCTCGTTATCAAACCAAGGGCTAAAGCTTCCGGAGCTTTAATAATTTCTCCTGTAAGCAAAAGTTGCCGGGCCTTTTGTTCGCCAATTTTGCGAACAAGAAAAACAGCTACCAAAGCGGGAACAAAACCAATCCGAACTTCAGTGTAGCCAAACTTTGCCTCGGGTACTGCAAAAGCAAAATCACAAACGGTCGCCAGCCCGCACCCGCCCGCCAAAGCATGACCCTGGATTTGCGCAATAACAATCTTTTTTAAAGTATAAATTTTCAGAAACAAATCTTTCAGATGGTGAGAGTCAGCAAGATTCTCCGCATACGAAAAATTTTGAAGCTGTTGCAGATAACCAAGATCCGCTCCGGCACAAAAGGAATCTCCCTGGGCTTTTAAAACTACTACTTTGGCAAGATCATCCAGTTCGGCTCTTTCAAAACTCGCTTTCAATTCACTTACCAAATCATGACTTAACGCATTCCGCTTTTCAGGTCTGTTTAAGGTTAAGTAGGCCACCCGTTCTCTTACTGAATATTCAACTAAACTCATTCTTTATTGATTTAATACAAATGCTCCCTGTTCCAGTACCGCGTGTACAAGCACCGAATCGGAGGACTGCCGCCAACGATTTATGTAAGTACGGGAATTACTTCCGTCTAATATTAACTTTTTTATTCCAAGCCGGTTAATGTCAGTATTCACGGGAATCGAATTCTTTGCCACAACAAGGTAGTCGATTTTAATGTTCTGCGGTAGTTGCGCTTTTTCTGACACAAACAAAATTTTGTTGCCTTCCCAAAGATATGCTTCCATAGTGTGCGCTTCCTTTCCAAAAGGAACAGCGGTGTTCACCGTTCTCACCCCGTGCTTTAACCGGTTGGGCCGGATATGGAATCGAATCCTTTCCTCGTCCTTTGCCAGCACGGAGTCGGACGTAAAGTAACTTATACCCGCATCTATCCACTCCATAGCCGAGTAACCGGAAATACTATAGATCACGAATTGCTTTTGATTGATGTCCTGCTGAAGATGCTTAAATTGAGTGAGGATCAAAATTATGGTAAGAACCATGCTTCCATACAACCCGCGAAGAGAACGAAACTGAATCATCGCTATCAGCAATAATAAGATTCCCATAACTAACCAGCATTGGAAGGTGGTTAAATAAATCTCACTGATTAAACTAAAAGGCAAAGCTTCGGTTTTGAATACAAGCCAGTTTAAGAGTTGAATCAAACTTTGTAAGCCTATACCCAATAAAGTGGCTACAGATGTAATTGAACTTACCAGCAACAACAGAATTCCGCCCACCAACACCAAAGTAGACAAGGGAATTACAAATAAATTGGACATCAGAAAATAAGCCGGGAATTGATGGAAATACAACATGCCCAAAGCGAACGTAGCTATTTGTGCAGCAATTGAAACGCATGTGATTTGCCAGATCCAATCCCCCACCCTGCTTTCGAATTCCAACAAGTTATAAATGGGACGCTGCAGATAAACAATACCCAGCACAGCGAGGTACGACAATTGAAAACCGACCGACATGATCAGGTATGGGTTATAAAGCAACAAGACAAAGGCAGATGCGGCCAGCGTGTTATAGATA
The DNA here is from genome assembly GCA_016787745.1 of Cyclobacteriaceae bacterium. Classification (GTDB taxonomy): domain Bacteria; phylum Bacteroidota; class Bacteroidia; order Cytophagales; family Cyclobacteriaceae; genus ELB16-189. The sequence goes on along the minus strand of JAEUUB010000057.1, from coordinate 1,464 downwards.
TTCGTACGCCAGCCTAACGGTCGTGCCAACGCAATAAAAGAGAACATAGTTACCGCCCGTAGTACGGAAGGCGATAAGCCCGTTACAAAGGCAAACGTCCACAGAAGCAATATGCTGCTTGCAGCAATAAGCCAACGACTCCACGCATATCGGCCAAGGGGTTTAAATGCCAACAGAATTATTCCATAGATAATGCCTACATGCAAACCCGAAACGGCCAACACGTGCATGGCGCCACTGGCTGCATACGCACTTTGAAGATCGGTGTCAATACCTTCCGTTACACCCAACACCAGGGCCATGGCAATTGCCTGTTGCTGCTCACCCGGGATATAGGTCCTTATTACCTCGGAAGCCCACGCCCGCACCTGATGGGAATAATAAAGAAAACCCCTGCGTTGCGCGTGCTCCACGAGCCGGACCTGATCGGCCTGAATGAATTGCTGATGATAGATATTTCGAAAACTAAGAAAGCGCTTAAAATTAAATTCTTCGGGATTAGCGGGGGGAGTTAATTCATAAGGCGATCCTTTGATCAGCAATCGATCTCCGTATAGCCAAGATATTTTATCAACTGACTTTTTGGATATGTACACCAGCACCTGGCCACTTGCCTGTTTCCAATGATCTGTTTTCACCTGAACCACCTCCACCTGTATCTTCCACGAGCGCGCCTTCGACTCGGGTGCCGATCGAACAATAGCTTCATAGGCCACGATGTGATTTTTTTCGTTTAGAAGATGATCTTCATTTCCTTTTTGGGTACTCAGGTGAAGACGTAAGTAACCAAATAAAAACACAGCTGTTAAGCCAAGTACACCGCTTATCGATTTTAAGATCCGTGATGATCGGAAGACAAAAAATGAAATAAAAAACAAACCACAGAGTACTATTTCAAAAAATACAAGCGTTTTGTCATCAACAATCCCGGGGTAATAAATCCCCCACAGAATTCCTGCTGCAAGGAACAATACAATGCGCACCATGGCAAAAGGCACCCAACTTAGCATGAGTGAATTTACCGATCGGGCAAGAGTAAAACAATATGATGAACAGGATTGAAGTCCAATCAGCCCCCAATTCCCTCCACCATAATCATTTTGGTATGTGCGGTTCGCTGGCGTAGTGCTTTGGCGGGGGCGTATTCCTCACTTGCCCACCAGCCTTTGGCTTTTTCGATGGTGGGAAACTCAAGTACAACGATCCGTTGCGGATTCCACTCGCCTTCGAGTGTTTCTGTTTTACCGCCCCGTACAATAAACCTGCCTTCGAAATTCTTTAACGAACCTGGAGTAAGTTTTTTGTAATCTTCATACTCGGTAGGATTATGAATAGTTACTTCAACAATAATGTATGCCGGCATAAATGTATTGGTTAAGTTTGGCCCGAAGAATTTATTTTTCCATACGCTTCAATTATATCGCGCACTAATTTGTGACGCACCACATCACGTTCATTCAGTTC
>JAEUUB010000050.1 GCA_016787745.1 Cyclobacteriaceae bacterium | reverse complement strand
AAACCTATCAAAAAATCAGATTTTACATGTTTACTAATTACCTGAAAACTTCCCTTCGTAATCTCCTTCGTCATAAGAATTACACTTTCATAAATATTCTTGGCTTAACAGTTGGGCTTGTTACCAGTATTTTTATTCTCTTGTGGATATTGGATGAATTGTCTTTCGACCGTTTCCATTCCAATGCCGACCGCATTTTTAAAGTAATGGTAAACAACACCTATCCCGATGGAAAGATTGAAACCTATGCGGCCACTCCGGCTAAACTGAAAGATGTACTCGTACAGGAAATTCCTGAAATAGAAGTAGCAGCCCAATACAGCTTTGAAACAGAATTGTTGGTAAGGCATGAGGCTAACGGGTACAATGAAATGGGAATTTACGCAGACCCAACATTATTTTCAGTACTCAGCTTTCCTATACTAAAAGGCAGCGCGATCAATCCCCTAACCGACATTAAATCAATTGCTGTTTCTGAAAGGCTGGCAGAGAAACTATTTAAAAACGAAGACCCTATCGGTAAATCGGTGAGCCTGGGAGCCTCTCATGAACTTGTAATTACCAGCGTCTTTGCTAACATTCCCCAACATTCAACACTTCAATTCGATTTTGTCGCTCCGTTCGAGCTCTTCATAAAAGAAAATCCGTGGACCCAACACTGGAGAAGTGGGGGCACCCGAACAGCGGTGCTGCTGAAATCATCGGCTTCTGTTGACAGGGCCAATCAGAAGATTGCTGATTTGATAAAGAATAACTGCCCGGATTGTTCCACTACTCCTTTTCTATTTCAATATGTGAAGTCAAGATTGTACAATGAATTTGAAAACGGTAAGAACGCGGGAGGCAGAATACAGCAGATTTACCTTTTTGGGGCTGTGGCCATACTAATCCTTGTGATGGCTTGTATTAATTTCACAAATCTCTCAACAGCCAGAGCAACCAGCCGAAGTCGTGAAGTGGGGATCAGGAAATCAATAGGGGCTCAAAAAAATAGCCTTATTGTTCAATTCATTTCCGAGTCGATGCTACTGTCTTTCATGGCGCTGATCTTCGCAATTGTAATTGTTCAGCTCCTTCTGCCATTCTTTAATGAAGTTACATCCAAGGCGATCCGGTTAGATGTGGGCAACCCCGTGTTTATAGCAGGAACTTTGGGGATTACAGCGATCTGTGGATTGCTTGCAGGTACTTATCCCGCCTTTATCTTGTCCAGATTTAATCCTGTTAAAGTCTTGAAGGGAGATACGCAGCTTGGTCTGACTGGAAATGCGCTTCGCAAATCATTGGTCATTATTCAATTCACCGCCTCTATTATCCTGGTTGTGGGGAGTATTGCCGTGTACAAACAAATTATTTTTATCAGTGAAAGAAATCTTGGATTTGATAAAGACAATATTATAGTGGTAGACCAGAATGAAGGTATTGTTAAGGAATACTCCGCTATTAAGAGTGATTTGCATCAGGTAACCGCTGTTGACGGTATCGCTTTTGGGGGGAATAATATCTTTACGATTCCTATAACCACAACCGATCCTGTTTGGAGTGGCAAGCCGGATAATTCTTCCATCCTTTTTAAAATATACCGATGCGATGCGGAATTCATTCCTACTTTAAATATTAAAATTGAACGGGGCCGAAACTTTAGCAATGATCAGGATGCGTCCAACTACATCATTAACAGGAAGGCTGCGGAAGTGATGGGCCTGTCCCTTGAAAATGCGGTTGGCAGTGA
>JAEUUB010000039.1 GCA_016787745.1 Cyclobacteriaceae bacterium | reverse complement strand
GAGAACTTGTGTGTAAAAGCCTATCAACTTTTACATTCGGATTTCAATCTATCGCCTGTAAAAATTCATTTACACAAAGTGATACCTGCCGGGGCGGGTTTAGGGGGTGGATCTTCCGATGCTGTTTTTACGCTACGGTGTCTCAATTCACTTTTCAATCTGAATTTATCGAACGAGCAAATGAATGGGTATGCGGCCAGGCTCGGGAGCGATTGTACTTTCTTTGTAACAGATACTGCTAAGCTTGGACATGGACGAGGCGAAAGACTTTCTCCAATTGCGGTAAGCCTTAAGGGTTTATACTTAGTGATTGTTAAACCTCCGATTCATATTTCAACGGCTGAAGCCTTTGCAGGCATAAAGCCAAAAGAGCCCCTTCAATCAATATCTCAGGGGATAGAGTTGCCTATTACTTCATGGAAAGAGAAACTAACAAACGATTTTGAAGAATCCGTTTTTAAAACACATCCAAAGATTCATGAGCTTAAACAGGAGTTATATCACCAGGGGGCATTGTATGCCAGCATGAGTGGGTCGGGGTCTGCAGTTTTTGGAATTTTTAATGGACCTGTCCATTTGAAGAATAACTTTGAAGGAGATTACTGGGCTGGAGTATTGAGTTGACCTTCCGTTTTCTTTTTCAGGAAGGGATAGGCAATAACAGCTCCCAGAATTATTAAGGCACCTATATAGAAATTTGTATTCATCACCTCTTGCCGCCCGAATACAAGCAGGGCAAGTATAATTCCATACACTGGCTCTAAGTTCAGCGCAAGCTGAATGAAAAAAACAGATAGTTTTCTCATCAGGTCTATTGCGGCTGCATAGGCATATACCGAACAGGCCCAGGCCATTAATGCTATATAAATCCAGTCAACGAATGTTGGAACTAAATTCAGCTCATGGTGTGTGGCTAAACTATTCTTATACAATGGGAGAAATAACAGGATGCTTAGACAGGCGCCAATCATTTCATAGAAAGTAATAGTGTAAGCGTTAACGCGATAAATTAGTTTAGAGTTAATCACACTAAAAAGCGCTGCGGTCATTCCGGAAATAACACCCAGAAAGAGCCCTAGAGGATAAGCAAAATCAAAAGCAAGAATAATAGCCAATCCAACGAGTCCCACAACTCCTAACCCAATTTCTAATAATTGGATTTTTTTTCTTTTGGCAATTGGTTCAAACAAAGCAGCCCAAAAAGCACAAGTGGCAAAGCCGACCAGGCTTGTGGAAGGATTTGAAATTTTGCCGGCAGCAAAAAAAGTAATCCAATGAATTGCGACAATAATTCCGATAAGCGAGAGTTTGATAAAATCCTGGCGGGTGATGGAAAATGAAGTTTTAACAAAAAGCATGACCACGCCCATACCCACCGCTGCCAATAGGGTGCGGTAGAGTACCATCTCAACAGAGGGGATTGAAATAAGTTTGCCTAGTACAGCGGTAAACCCCCAAAGAAATACAATGAAATGGAGTTTGAAGTAATCTCTGTTTGTTGCTATCACCGGGGTACGAATTTATACATCCCCAAAGAAATTGTTGCGAACACGCTGTTGGGCAACCAGGCCGCCAGTAAGGGCGACAAAGAGCCAGCTTCTGCAAAGGTGCGCGTCATGGTAAAGAACAATATAAATATGAAGGACAGAAAAAAGCCGAGAGCAATTTGAAAACCGGTTCCGCCCCGGCTCTTTTTTGACGAAACCAATACACCCATAAAGACAAGCACAAAAATAGTAAAGGGGGTAGCGAAACGGATTTGTTTTTCCACCTCATAAATCTCTACTCCGGTAGAACCTCGGAATTTCATTTTGCGGATGTGATCATTAAGTTCATTGATGGTCATGCCATCATACCCGCGATCGTTCGATGCAAAATCTTTTGGAGAAACGGCCAGCACAGTATCGAGGTACTCACCTCTTTCACCCAGGCTTTCTGTCAATGAAGATTTGCGCAATTGAAAAATACTATCTACATGTTTCCGCTTCCAAAATTTAAGAGTCCAGGTTTGTTTTATCGAATCCCATTGAATGTTATCCGCAGTTAGTTTTTCAGTCAACCGGTTATTGTCAAAGCGCTCTAAAGAAAACTGATACCCCACATTGGATTGATTGCTATAGTTTTGAATAAACAAATAAATGTTAGGCTCTATTTGCATATGAATATTGTGCCGGCTCGAATTATTGTTCTTCTTAAAATATTGCATCTCAAAAACTAACCGCTCCTGATTGGATTTAGGGATTACCCAACCATTTAAGTAGAAACTAAGGGCTGCAATTACCAGGGCTGCAATAAAGTACGGGACCAGAAGTCTTTTGAAACTAACTCCACTGCTTAGAATGGCAATGATCTCGGTGTGCGCGGCCATGCGCGAGGTTACATAAACAATGGAAATAAAAACGGTGATGGGGGAAATCAATCCTGCAATCCAGGGAACGAAGTCACCGTAGTAGCCCAGAACCTGAGCGGTACTTAAATTATTAACTGAAAACTTATCGATCTTTTCAGTTAAGTCAATAACAGTAATAATCGCCACAAGGATCAACACCACATAGAAGAATGTGGAGAGGATTTTTTTTATGATATAGCGATCCAGAATAGTCATTCAAGGTGGTGATTATAACCGCTGCGAAACTTTTTTTGTCATGTTATTCTTCCAGGTGGTAAATGTGCCTTCCAAAATTTTCTCTCGGGCCCGCGCAACCAGCCAAAGGTAAAAGGTTAAATTGTGGATAGAAGCAATTTGCGCGCCTAACATTTCTTTCGAGATAATTAAATGACGCAAATAGGCTTTTGAGTAAAATGTACTTACATGGCCACCCACCTCAACGTCCAGGGGTGAAAGATCATCTTTCCATTTTTCATTGCGAATATTAATAATGCCTTGGGTGGTAAAAAGCATCCCGTTGCGGGCATTCCGTGTGGGCATTACGCAATCGAACATATCAATCCCTAAAGCAATGCATTCCAGAATATTTTCAGGGGTGCCTACCCCCATCAGATAGCGTGGCCTGTCCGGAGGTAATAGCTGACAAACAACGTCAGTCATTTCATACATTATTTCATGGGGTTCTCCAACCGACAATCCCCCGATGGCATTGCCCTTTTGGTTTTGACTGGCTATAAACTCAGCGGATTCAATGCGCAAATCTTTATAAACACTTCCCTGTACAATCGGAAACAAGGCCTGATCATATCCATAAAGCGGAGATGTATTATCTACCTGTTTCACACATCGGCTTAACCAACGATGGGTAAGATCCATGGATTTTTTTGCGTAGGCATATTCGCACGGGTAGGGCGTACATTCATCAAAGGCCATAATTATATCGGCACCAATCGTTCGCTCAATATCCATAACCCCTTCGGGTGTAAAGGTGTGCTTTGAGCCATCAATGTGCGATTTGAAAATGACTCCTTCCTCTGTAATTTTTCGGTTTGCGCCCAACGAATACACCTGATAGCCACCACTATCGGTGAGTATGGGGCGATCCCAGCCAATGAATTGATGGAGGCCGCCTGCTTTTTCGAGCAAAGGGAGGCCAGGTCGTAAGTACAGATGGTAGGTATTCCCTAAAATAATTTTAGCGTCAATGTCGTTTTTTAATTCGCGCTGGTGTACTGCTTTTACCGATCCGGCCGTTCCAACAGGCATAAAAATAGGAGTGGCAATTTCACCGTGGTCGGTGGTAAGGGTTCCGGCCCGGGCTTTCGAGTTAGTATCGGTTGCGGTAAGGGCAAATTTCATGAGGCGCAAAGTTAACCGCAAGGCATGCGCACTCCAAATCGACTGGCTTGTCCATAGAACGTAAACTACCACCGCTACTGTCGATTAAATAGTTTGCGTTACGATAAGACTTTATATTTGTCCGTTTTTACTTTTAAAGCCTATTCTCTTGTTTATAATCACTTTACTTTGCTTTTCTATTCTGGGCATCCAGATTATTTACCTGCTTTTGTTTTTACTGGGGTTTGCGAAAGTGAAAACAGGAACACAGCCCACTCACCCCGTTTCAATTATTGTTTGTGCGCACGATGAAGAATCGAACCTCCGTGAGTTAATACCCTTGTTATTAGCTCAGGATCATCCTGAATTTGAGATAATTGTTGTAGAAGATCGATGCAATGACGGTACGTATGATTATTTGCTGGAAATGACGGCCACTTGCAAGCAACTTAAAATGGTGCGGGTTGTACATAAACCCGAACATATCAATGGAAAAAAATATGGTTTGACGTTAGGGATTAAAGCGGCCAGGCATGAGTGGCTTTTATTTACCGATGCCGATTGCCGGCCTGTTGGTAATCAATGGGTTAAACAAATGACTTCGAATTACGATGAAAATACTCAAATCGTTTTAGGCTTTTCACCGTATACTAAGCAACCCGGATGGTTAAATGCCTTTATTAGATTCGAATCAATTGTTGCCGGAATTCAAATGATAAGTCTTGCAAACCTCGGCAACCCCTACATGGGCATAGGCAGGAATCTGGCTTATACCAAATCGATATTCCTTACTCACAAGGGGTTTAATAACCATTTAACGATTACCGGGGGCGATGATGATTTGTTTGTAAATCGGGTAGCCACAGCAAAAAATACTAGGGTGAGTATAGGTGCGGAGGCAATAACGTGGTCGCATCCAAAGGAAAGCTGGCGGGAATTTTTGCATCAGAAACTTCGACATCTCTCGGTAGGGAAAAAATATCGGGCTGTGGATAAAATTATTTTATCACTTTTTTCTCTTACGTGGATGCTCACCTGGTTTTTTGTAGTTCCTGCGATGGGATTTACCCTAAGTTTATATGGAATGGCTGCACTTATCATTACAAGGTGGATTTTGCAGATTATTCTTATCAAAAAGACAACCCATAAATTGGGAATAGGCTTTGAGGTATGGAAAACGCCCTTTTTAGATTTTATTTTTTCCTTTTATTATCTTGTCACCGGCCTTCGGGCGTTAGTAGTCAAAAGAATCCAATGGAAGAATTAGAAGATAGTCGTTTTTCATCCAAAGCATTAGAAGATTTCAAGCTGATCGATAGGGCCGTGGATGGCGATGATAAGGCTTATGCCAAATTACTACAACGCTACAAACGGCCGGTGTACCATATGATTTTAAAAATGGTGCGAAATATTGATGATGCCGAAGACCTGACCATGGAATCTTTTTCCAAAGCCTTTCGGAGTCTGCATAAGTTTAAGAAAGATTTTACTTTCAGTACCTGGTTGTTTCGAATAGCTACTAATAACACTATTGACTTCATTCGCAAGAAAAAAATAAATACCCTTAGTATTCAAAGTACATTTACCGATGACGATGGCCAGGCCGTGGGTATCGATGTGGAAGATGATGGTACCCTGAATCCGCAGGACGAGGCAATCAAAGCGCAGAAAGA
>JAEUUB010000032.1 GCA_016787745.1 Cyclobacteriaceae bacterium | reverse complement strand
TGACTGATGACAAAGCCTATGTTACTTTGCCCGAGCCCGTCTTATTGTCAATTGAATCTCGGGGAGACATTACCTATCGGGATGAAAATGGAATTTGGAATTGGGTTGATACAGACGATCGAACTAATGCCACCAATGCCTTCATTAAAGACGCCCGAAAGTTTGCAGCACAGGCAGCCTTTTTAAAAGATGCTCAAACTAAAATGGAAGGACAGGTAAAAGAATTATTGAAACCTTATGCCAAAGAAGTAATCATTCAATACAGTCAGGAGTTAAAAACTCTACCCAGATAGTATAGAACTTATTCAGTCCGCCTTATTTGCCAGCACCATCGGTAAATCGTTACGAGACCATTCACTCCAGGAGCCAACATAAAGTTTTGGAATCCCGAGGCCGGCAGCCGCCATCGCTAACAAGGTATGACATGCCGTAATTCCTGACCCACAATGAATAATTACCTGGTCCGCATTTAGTCCTTCAAAAGCCTTGGTATACTTTGTCTTTAATTCTTTAGGCGACAAATATTCTCCACGTTCATTCAGATTGGTGGTAAACGGGATATTGATTGCCCCTGGAATATGACCGGCAATTAAATCAATAGGTTCTGCGATCCCATCAAAGCGTTCAGCAGAACGCACATCCACAATGTTCCCTTTATTTTGTTTCGAGGCTGCTTTCACTTCTTCTAAATCCGCCAGTGGCAAGCGCCACTCCATTATTGGATAAGCCGCAGCGGAAACAACCCCTTCTTTCTTTGAACTCATCGGGTAACCCAATGCTTTTGCAGATTGTACACCTCCATTCAGAACCTGAACCTTTGCATGACCGGCAGCCTTCAGCATCCACCAAAAACGAGCCGCGGCATTACCACCTTGCTTATCATCATAAATCACAACATGGCTGGCTGGTGTTACACCCAACGAACCCAGCACTTCAGAAAATTTTTCTAAAGTTGGAAGCGGATGGCGACCTCCTCTTGCGGCATTCGATGTTGGCGTAGCTAGCTGGTTTTCAGGGTCAACATAAAACGCTCCCTCCAGATGACCTGCATCATAATTAGCTTTTGCATTTGGACCCGCACTTGCGTCAAAGACAAGTAAATCAGGCTGCCCTTTTATCGTTAACAATTCATCGGCTGTAATAAGAGGATGAAGTCCGTTCATGACCTAAAAGATAAGATGCTTTTATACCTTTTTGGGAGGCAAATCAAAGGCAACTGCCTCGTGTTCGAAATTTCCTTTATGCGAACCATCGCAAAAGGGTTTATTGCCCGAGCGGCCGCAACGGCATAACGATAGCAAGGTACGGCCTTGCAATCCATAAACTGTACCCTGCATGTCCACGATCTCAAAATCACCATCCACTTTTAGTGAACCATTCGTGTTTACTGTTATTTTAGTTTTGCTCATAGTTGCAAGATACAGATTAAAACAATTTCAATTGATCCGAATTGTCAGAGAGGTGCGTCCGCATAACCAGACCCCCGAAATTTGATAGGGAAATACCCAGAAGTCGAACTTTTTTATCGGATAGATCTACACTATCTAATAATTGCTTTGCCGCCCTTTCTATGGTTTCCAAATCATCAACCGCTTCATCCAAAGATTGACTTCTGGTTATTTGCTTAAAGTCGTGATACTTTACTTTGATAGTGACCGTTCTTCCTTTCAAATGATACCGGGCCAGTCGTTCTTGTACCGTTAACGCGATTTTCTCCAGTTCCAGATTCATTTCTTCACGCGTGGTGAGATCAAAGGAAAAAGTATCTTCTGCTCCTACAGATTTCGCTTCACGATCGGGTCGTACTTCGCGGTCATCAATACCCCGAACAATTTTATAAAAGAACTTGCCCGATTTACCGAAGTGTTTGATCAACTCATTTTGCGTTAATCTCTTTAAATCTGCCCCGGTGTGAAGATTCAGCTTCTTCATTTTTGCCGCGGTAACTTTTCCAACACCAAAAAATTTTTCTACGGGTAGTTTTTCCATAAACGAGGGAAGGCGGGAAGGTCCGATAAAGGTTAACCCATCGGGTTTGTTCAGGTCGGAGGCAACTTTGGCTGCGAACTTGTTTATGGATACCCCAGCGGATGCTGTCAGGTTTAGCTCGGCTTTGATTTCTTTTCGGATGCGCTTTGCAATCTCTATGGCAGAGCCAATCTGTTGCTTGTCTTCGGTCACATCTAAAAATGCTTCATCTAAAGAAAGCGGTTCGATCAAATCTGTATAGCGATGAAAAATACTTCGAATATGTCGGGAAACTTCCTTGTAGACTTCAAAGCGCGGAAACACAAAGATCAAATGTTTGCAAAGCTGTTGCGCTTTTTTGGAAGACATGGCTGAACGAACT
>JAEUUB010000024.1 GCA_016787745.1 Cyclobacteriaceae bacterium | reverse complement strand
TTTTTTAAAGCAGGAGATTCATCCTATTCTCGATCAGATTGATTCGATGAAGGACTTAACCTTGATGCCTAAACTCATGGACAAGGCCGGTGAATTAGGTTTGCTTGGAACTTCCGTGCCGCAAGAGTTAGGCGGTTTTGGGATGGACTTCAATACTTCGATGCTTGTTGCAGAAGTGTTGGGCGCAGGTCATTCATTTGCGGTTGCAATCTCTGCTCATACAGGGATTGGCACGCTTCCCATCTTGTATTACGGAAATGATGCCCAAAAGAAAAAGTACATTCCAAAATTAGCTACGGGCGAATGGAAAGCCGCTTATTGTTTGACGGAACCTGATTCCGGCTCCGATGCAAACTCAGGAAAAACAAAAGCCAAATTGACAGCCGATGGAAAACACTATGTGATCAACGGACAAAAGATGTGGATCACCAATGGTGGCTTTGCCGATGTGTATGTAGTGTTTGCTAAAATCGATGATGATAAAAACCTCAGTGCATTTATAGTTGAGAAAAGCTTTGGAGGCATCACTATGAATGAAGAAGAAAAGAAGATGGGGATCAAAGGATCTTCTACCCGTCAAATCTTTTTCAATGATTGCAAGGTACCGGTTGAGAATATGCTGAGCGAACGTGAAAACGGTTTTAAGATTGCTGTAAACATTCTTAACATCGGTCGTATAAAGCTTGGTGTTGCTGCGGTGGGTGGAAGCAAAATGGCAATTTCGAAAGCCATAAAATATGCAACCGAACGCAAACAATTTGGAGTTGCTATTGCTTCCTTCGGTGCGATACAACATAAAATTGCAGAAACCATTACTAAAATTTTCGCCTCCGAGTCGGCACACTATCGCGCCAGCCAAAATATTGATGATGCGTATAACGCCTTTATTGCGGGTGGCATGGATTCTGCGAAAGCACGATTAAAAGCATTAGAAGAATTTGCCATTGAATGTGCCATCTTAAAAGTTCATGGTTCGGAAGTGTTGGATTTTAGCGTAGATGAGGGCGTTCAGATTTATGGCGGGATGGGTTTCTCGGCAGAAGGACCTATGGATCGTGCGTATCGCGATGCGCGGATTAACAGAATCTTTGAAGGCACGAATGAAATCAATCGCTTGCTAACCATCGACATGTTGTTAAAGCGCGCCATGAAAGGTCATCTCGATTTAATAAATCCAGCCATGGCTGTTCAAAAAGAATTGATGTCCATTCCTGATTTTGGTGCGGCTGATGATACAGCATTGTTTGCAAAAGAGAAGAAGGCGCTGCGCAATTTGAAAAAAGCCGGCCTAATGGTTTCGGGCGCAGCCATTCAAAAGTTTATGGCTAAGCTTTCGGATGAGCAGGAAATACTTATGAACCTGGCCGACATGTTGATTGAAGGCTATGTAGCAGAATCCGTTATTCTGCGAGTAGAAAAATTAATAAGTCTGCGTGGAGAAAAGGCCTGTGCAATCGAAAAAGAGATGGCCACCATCTACTTGCATGAAGCGATTGAGAAAGCTGCTTCTGCAGGAAAGAGCGCCATCACTTCCTTTGCAGAAGGCGATGAGCAACGGTTGATGCTAATGGGATTGAAACGATTCACAAAAATTGATCCTTACAATTTGAAAGAAGCCCGAAGAAAAGTTGCTAAACATGCGATTGATAAAGGAGAGTATCCTTTTTGAGTGACCTCACCCCAACCCCTCTCCAAAGGAGAGGGAGGGAGAATACAGTTGAGGTAATTTATTGAGAGGCCCGGAAGAAATTCCGGGCTTTTTTGTTTCCGAAAGCCGGCTACATTATGAAACAAGGAGAGTAAGATAGCAAGGCCAATCCGTAAAATGAATGTCCCACTTTTTGGATGCCCATAGCTTAAAGAAAAAGTCATTCCAAATTAACCTGATAACTGGTGCTCCTTCCGCCTTGCTGCGAAACTAAAATTCCTTTCTCTACCAAATCTTGTAAATGCCTTGTCGCAGTTGCTTTTGATACTTGTGTAATGGATTGATATTTTTTTGCATTCATTCCACCCTTAAATTCTTCTTCGCCCTCTTCCAGCATTCGATTGATAACTTTTAGCTGAGCACCGTTAAGTTGTAATTTATGCTTATCAAAAAAAGTTGTTTTCTTTAGTGTGAAATTAATTGTGTTGATAAAATCCTGTTGCGCTTTTAAAATCGTTTCAGAAAAATAATGTATCCACTCAGTCAAATCATTGGTGCGCTGTGCTTGTTTGAGTGCCGCGTAATAGGATTTTTTATCCGCTTCAATGGCAGTGGACAGACTCATTAAGATTGGTCTTTTCAATCCTTGTGCTAAAACTTTTTCGGCAATTATTCTCCCTAGTCTTCCATTACCATCTTCAAAAGGGTGGATGGTTTCAAAATATAAATGAGCAATAGCCGCTCTGATCAATAAGTTGGGTATTGATTTGGGGCTGCCCGGTTTTGTTTCATTAAACCATTCAAAAAACATTTTCATTTCTGCCGGCACCTGAGCCGAGGATGGCGCTTCAAAATGTATTACTTCCTTTCCTATTGCTCCAGAAATTACCTGCATGGGTTCGGTGTGGCTCCTGTATTCTCCTACAGTTATTGTGTTGTTACCCAGCATCAATAATTTATACCACTCAAAAAGTTGCGTCTCGGTTAAATCACTTTCAAAATCCTCACGAACTCTTACCAATAAAATTGCAATGCCTTCTGCTCGTTTGTCTTTAACTCTATGACCTGTTGTATACCCTAAGTTTTTGCGAATGCTCGAAACCACATCTTCACGGTTCAAAGCTTCACCTTCAATAGCCGAAGTTTTTATCGCTTCCTTTACTAAAAGTGTGATGATAGATTCGGTTTGGTTGGTACTCGAAAGGCTTTGAACATAGCCCTGACTTTGGCCTGCCAAGGCCATGAAAGATAAAGCAGGTGCGGTAAATTCATTTTCATGAAATTGAAAATGCCGCCAGTCTTTTAGTTGCCAATTATACATGATGAGCCGATTAAGTCGCTATGCGGCTCAAATATAGTAAATTTATGAGCCGATTATAGTCATTATGCGGCTAAGTTGAAAGGAGTTTGGGAGACACGAGCCGGGCAAGGGCCTGAGTAAATAGTATCAATTGAGAGGCTCAGAAGAAATTCTGAGCTTGTTTGTTTTTTTGGTGGTTTACTACCCCTTTTAATATGGATGCTGCACAATAAAAGTGTTTTCATTAGTAAATTGGATTGAAAGAGATGAACGATAAAAAATTCACTTTCTGGCAAAAATGGCTGACCTACGCCAACGTGATGACCGTTGGGATTGGCCTGCTTGTAGCTTTTTTGGGAAACTCATTTTTCTTTGATCTTCATAATGAAGCCACCGTTGATATTTTCTTTGGAGGAAAAATTTCAAATGAGGAGCTGATGTTTAAAAATTGGCTCTTTGGAATCATTGGCGGAACGATTGTTGGATTTCATGTGCTGATGATAATGATTTCTGAAAATGCGTTTAAGAAAAAGGAGCACTGGGCTTATCGCGCACTATGGTACGGATTAGTTTCGTGGTTTGTCATTGATAGCGGAGTATCTTTTTATTACAACGCTATTCACAACATTGTGTTGATTAATGTGGTAGCGTTGGTACTCATAGGATTGCCGTTAGTTTTTACCCGTAATGAATTTAGATAGGATATGACAAGTACATACGAAATGAGTATGTGTCTATGAATTTGACCTTGAAGAAAGCCCATTACTTTTCCGGCCTCATGTTGATTGGTTTCATCATTGGTCATTTGCTAAATCACATGATGATATTTTTCTCTGCAGAAGCTCACCTCCAATTTATGGATGCCTACAGGAAAATCTATCGTTTTCTCCCGGTCGAGTTACTTCTAATAAGTTCTGTTTTGTTTCAGGTTATTTCGGGTGTGCGGTTGATTTGGCTAAAATGGAATCAGGTTGAATTCATCTGGGACAGATTGCAAATTATTTCGGGTATGTACTTTATTTATTTTTTAGTAGCACATCCTGCAGCGGTTTTGGCTGGCCGCTATGTCATGAAGCTAGACACCAATCTTTATTATGGCGCAGCAGTACTCAATGTGAACCCACTATTATATTTCTTTGTCTTTCATTACGGTTTGGCGATAATTGCCTTTTTCACACACGTTGCCTGTGTTCATCGCAAACGTATGGATCGTTATTGCTCTGCACAGCAGGCCACCTATCAAAGTATGTTTATGATTGGTGTGGGTATTGTGCTTTCGGTGTTACTAGTCTATAACATGATGGGAATTTTCATTCCCCCAGAATATTTGCGGCCATATGAGCTATAAACATCTCCAGAATTTTTAGAAGGTTCGCGCGCATCGGAGACCCTTCGAATTATCGTTACTGTCCGTCTAAGCTGGTTTTTGTTATTGAGATGCGATGTTAGCAAATCTCCAGATAAACTTGACCTATAATTCGACACTACCCCAACTTCGCGTCCAGCGTAATGTTCGTGTTCAACAATTTTGAAATAGGGCAGTTGGCTTTGGCATCGGCTGCGCATTCCTGAAATTTATCGGCAGTGATGCCGGGTACTTTAGCGGTTAAATCCAGGTGAGAGCTGGTAATCGCTCCTTCCTCAAGCGTGATGGTGCATTTCACAGTCAGGTCATCGGCTGTAAAGCCGGCTTCGTTCAACACAAAACTTAACTTCATGGCAAAGCATCCGCTGTGGGCAGCAGCAATCAACTCTTCGGGGTTAGTGCCCACGCCTTCGGCAAAACGCGAGTTAAATGAATATTGTGTGTTGGTCAATACCGTGCTGGCAGTAGACACCAGTCCTTTTCCTTCTTTACCGGTTCCTTTCCAATTTGCTGTGGCTGATCGTTTCATTACTTTTCTGTTTAGTTTTCACGATCAAGGTACGCCTGATTTTTATTTTTTGAAAATTTGGTTTGTGACAATAGGCTCAGAATGTATGGTCTATTCCATTTTCAGTACATCAGCCGGATTAGCGGATGCGGTTTTATGCGTTTGTGATGCAATGGTAGCAAACCCTAGTCCCAACAAAATGGTTGCGCTTAACAATATATCCCACGGGGTAAGGCTCACACTGTAGTATTGTATTTTGGGAAACAGCAAATAGAAGATGGTTGTAGTGATGGGCACCGCAAACAGAATAGCCCACAGCATCAGTTTTAAATAATCTTTGGAAAGCAAAAGCGCCAAGCTATATACCGTAGCACCCATTACTTTACGAATGCTTACTTCTTTCGCTTTAGTCTCGGAAGTATAGACAACCATGCCCAGCATTCCCAGCAAGGAGATGGTAATTGCCAACAATCCGAGGAAGCCAACGATCTTAATCATCACTACATAACTGCTGTAGCCATCGTTCAATTCCTCCTCAAAGAAATCGGCCTCCAGCTTTTGCTCGGGGTTTAACGTTTTCCAATGATTTTCAAATTCGGTAAACATGGTATAAGCATCGTTCGAATGAACCTTTAAATGTGCATAGGCAAAGTGTTCGGGGTTCATCCTGAAAAAGAATTTATCAATTGGATACCGCAACGAAGCATAATGAAAATTCTTTACTACGCCCACTATTTCAAGTTCGTTTCCTTCCACCCGGTAGGTACGGCCAATGGCTTCAACCGGAGTTTCTATTTTATAGTGTTTAAGAAATTCTTCATTAACAATAATAAATCGCTCGCGCTGCCAGGTTTCTTCCGGAAAGTTTTTTCCTGCCAGCAACGTAAGGTTGAACATGGAAAGATAATTTCGATCAACAAAGAGCTGATTTACTTCGGCAGAATCACTATCCGCATTCTTCACCCAGGTATTTGAATAACTTAGCCCCATTAATTCGGATGACATGGCAACAGACTGCACGGAAGCTAACTTTGAAAATTCAGTCTTCACCAACTCAGCATTAACGCCTTGCAATTTTACATCGACAATGTTCTCCTTATCAAAACCAAAATTGAAATTGATTGAATACTGATACTGGCGGCTACACACCACAAGGCATAGTATAAAACCAAAGGATAGTGCAAACTGAAAAATTGTTAACACTTTGCGTACGCGCATGCCTGAAGAGGCTGCATGTGCTTTATTTTTTAAGGCCTGTATGGGATTAAGTCCACCAAAGTATAATGCCGGGAAAATTCCGGCTACCAGTCCGGTACCCAGGGCAAAAAGTATAAAATATAAAAGCATGCGTGGCGTAATACTAAGATCAATAGAAGAGGATTCTGCCAGCGAGTTTAGAAACTCAGGCCGGATGAGAAAGAAAATTAAAATGGCCCCGGCTAACGAGATAAGAGTAATAACTACGGTTTCGGTAATAAACTGAAAGAAGATTTGGTTCTTTTGTCCACCCATCGTTTTGCGAAGACCTATTTCCTTTGCACGCTTAAGTGCACGAGCAATGGAAATGTTTGTGTAGTTAAAGCATGCTGGTAACAAAATGAGTAGTGCAATCACGCCAAAAACAAGCATACCCGAGGCTTCCCACTTAGGGCCAATGGCCATGCGGTAGTCCGCCCCCATTGCTATTTCGTTAAGGCGTTTTGTGGCAAAGTTTACTTTTACAGGAAGGGTAGCATAAGAATCTGCTGCTATCTTGTTAAGATGCTCTTCCACTTTCTTTTGACTTCCGTGTTCAGCTAGCAGCACATACAAATACTCACGATCATAATTTGTCCATTGATCGCTAAGCGATGCCTGAACCGGGGGAAGTGTAGCTAACGACACCAATACATCAAACTTCAGGTGCGTGTTGATCGGGTGATCTTTCATTACCGCGGCAACCTCCAATAAGTCACCATGTTCCAACTCCATGGTTTTGCCAAGCACTTCCGTAGAATTAAAGAATTTCATTGCAGCCGATTCTGTCAGAATTACACTGTTGGGTTTGGTGAGTGCCAGCCCTGCGTTTCCCTGGGTGACCTCATAAGTAAACACGTTTAAAAAATCAGACTCTACGTAATAGCCCCGCAATGAAAGTGTTCCTTGCGCATGTTTAATTTCTTCGCGAAAGCTCGCATTGATGCGTACCACTTCTTTAACATCCGGATGTTGCTGCAATTGTTCGGCTAATACATGCGGTGCCGTGGCCCAAATGGATTCTTCTATACCTTCGGTGCGTTCGCTAACA
>JAEUUB010000959.1 GCA_016787745.1 Cyclobacteriaceae bacterium | reverse complement strand
GATTATACAGGAGTTACTCATGTTTAAGCCGAGCAAAATTAAACCTGCCTTGGATTCGAGCAGAACTGTAACCGGTTTGGATGTTAAAGAATTCATTAATCGAAACGTTAAACTCAATGTTTTTGCAGGCTCAAAGTTTATTCGTTCAGATTTTGAAGAAGATAAAACAAGGTTGATTGAATATTATAATTCGTTGGGTTACCGCGATGCAGAAGTGCTTTCAGATTCCATCTATGCTTTTGATAAAACAAATGTTGATGTAAAACTTAATGTGTACGAAGGAAGAAAATATTATTTCCGAAATATCACCTGGGTGGGTAACTACATTCACTCAGCCAACATCCTAAATAAGATCCTGGATATAAACAAGGGTGATGTTTATAATAATGAATTGATTATCAAAAAAACAACCTTTAATCCCAAAGGAGCCGATATCAGCGGTCTGTATATGGATGATGGGTATTTGTTTTTTAGAGTAACACCGGTGGAGGTGGCCGTGGTGGGTGACTCGATCGATGTGGAGATGCGAATTTTTGAAGGCGATCAGGCCACTATTGACGAGGTGACTTTTAGTGGCAATGAACGCACCAACGATCATGTTATCCGGAGAGAACTTAGCACCATTCCCGGACAAAAATTCCGTAGATCGGATTTGATTCGTACGCAACAACAGCTTTCTCAGATGGGGTATTTCAATCCTCAGAAAATTGATCAGGACGTTAGACCCAATATTGCTGATGGCACAGTAGATATTGAATGGAAACTGGAAGAGCAATCCAGTGATCAGATTGAATTATCCGGAGGGTGGGGCGGTTTCTACGGCTTTGTGGGTACGGTGGGTCTCACGTTCAACAATTTTTCAGTTCGTAACGTACCTCACTTCGACAAATGGAAACCGTTGCCTACAGGCGATGGTCAGCGACTTTCGTTACGCCTTCAGGCCAACGGGCGTTCTTTCCAAAGCTATAGTCTTTCATTTACAGAGCCTTGGCTAGGTGGCAGAAAGCCAAATTCATTAACGGTAAGCTTAAACAACTCCATTTCGAGATACCCTAATGCACAAGGCGAATTCACGGATGATCGATCTCTCAAGCAAGCAGGCGTAACCATTGGCTTAGGAAAACGATTAGAGTGGCCCGATAATTATTTCTCTCTCATGAATTCATTGTCATTCCTGAGATATAAATACAGCAACTACTTTAATTCTACCATTTTACCTACGCTGGGCACCACGAACGAGATTATGTTAACCTCCACGCTGGCCCGCAACAGTATTGACAACCCGATGTACCCAACAACCGGATCTACAATATCTCTCGCGCTAAGTCTTACTCCACCCTACTCGCAATGGAGAGATCCTTCCTATTATGAAGACTCCAATCAGAAGTACGCGTGGACGGAACTTTATAAGTGGATGCTGGATGCAAAATTCTATATTAAACTTATCGGCAGCGAAAAACCCGATGGCCGCAGTCTTGTATTGGAAACAAAAGCGCACTTCGGTTATATCGGTGCTTACAACAAAGATCTGGGGGTAGGACCTTTCCAACGATTTGTTATGGGTGGCGATGGATTGGCCGGTGGATTCAACTCATTCGTTCTGGGTCAGGATATTATTGGTCAAAGAGGATATGGTAACCGATTAGTAACCCCGCCTAACTATGCAAGACAAGGCGCATCCACGGGAAATCAAATTGAAGGAGGTATTGTCTATAACAAGTTTGGGTTGGAACTACGGTATCCTGTGGTAACAGGGCAAACGGCAACTATTTATGGGTTTGCCTTTACAGAGGCCGGTAACAACTGGAACAATTACCAGGACTTTAATCCGTTTAATCTGTATAAAGCTGCTGGTTTTGGGGCCAGAATATTTATGCCTGCATTTGGACTTATCGGGTTAAACTGGGCCTATGGATTTGATCAGTTGCCAGGCGCCCAAAACATCAGTGGCTCACAATTTCACTTTACAATCGGTCAGCAACTCAGATAAAAATGCGTTTTTGGTTGTTCCTTGGATGTTTCCTGTTTTTCGGCCTGAGTTTTGTTAATGCTCAGAAGTTCGGGTATTTCGATTCGGAATTTGTTTTGAGCAAAATGCCTGAATACAGCAAAGCACAAGGGGAAATCGATCAACTTTCCGCTGCCTGGCAAAAAGAAATTGAAGACATGCAAAGGAAGGTGGATGAGCTTTACAGAATATACCAGGCTGAGCAGGTGCTGTTAACCGAGGAAATGAAACAGACCCGGCAGGATGAGATCAATAAAAAAGAGGTAGAATTGCGGGATTATCAAAAAAAGGTCTTTGGTTTTGGTGGACTGTTTTTTTTGAAAAAACAAGAATTGATTAAACCTTTGCAGGATAAAGTTTTTGATGCCGTTGAGAAAGTGTGTAAAGCGAACCGACTTGCTATCCTTTTTGATAAATCGGGTGAGTTAGTAATGGTTTACACAGATCCTCGTCATGATTACACCGATTTTGTACTGGAAGAACTCGGGTTAGGAGACCCTAATGATAAAGTCAAATAAATAAACTAAAAATGAGAACACTTTTTTTACTTCTGTTTTGTGCTGTTGCAGTAACCACCCAGGCTCAGGAAACCCAAAAA
>JAEUUB010000950.1 GCA_016787745.1 Cyclobacteriaceae bacterium | reverse complement strand
AAAAAAATGGAAGGAGATTTTTCCAAATAAGACCTATAACGGCCGGTTTATGGATGAAGAGATCGTGGAGGCAAACACGGTAAATAACAACATTGTTACCATGTTTATTTTCTTAGGAATTGTGGCGCTTCTGTTATCCGCTACAGGTTTGTTTACACTGGTGTCGTTAAATATTATAAAAAGAATGAAGGAGATTGGCGTGCGTAAGGTGCTGGGTGCTTCGGTGGCCAATATTTCCAAAGTGGTGAATACCGAGTTTGTCGTTATCCTTATTATTGCTTCTGTGTTAGGGGGCGCTGCGGGTATCTGGATGTCGGCCATGTTGATGAGCAGCATTTGGAAGTATTATCAGGAAGCCACAATCATGACCCTGGTAATATCTATTTCCATTCTGTTTTTTACATCCTTTTTATCAATTGGCTACAAAATCTTTAAGACAGCTACGCTCAACCCGGCCCATGTACTGCGCGATGAATAATTTATTGATGGCTGTAACTTAATAGCGTAGGCAACGTCTTATACATACCTGTCCAAAAACCGATTTCCTGTGAAGGTTGTGCAACCTGCCTGGTGATTTTTGCATCCTCAATCATAACAATTACGTGTATGTTAAAAAACTATTATTTGGTTGCTTTGCGAACTATGCGCAAGCATAAATTATTTTCGATTATCAATATCGTAGGCCTTGTAATTGGCATGACTTGCTGCCTGCTGATTTTTGTGTATGTGCAGGATGAATTGAGTTATGATCGCTTTCACAAAGATTCGGAAAATATTTATCGGGTAGCCTTGCATGGTCGGATTTCTGGCCAGGAAATAACCACAACAAGTTCCAGTTTGCCGTTGGCAAATACCATGCTTACCGAAATACCGGGCGTAGATGACGTTATTCGTCTTAGGCCAGCCAATGGGGGAGGCGGCATGGCCTTTCGATATGAAAACATGGCCTTCCTGGAAGACAAAATTTTTTACGCAGACTCTAACTTTTATAATTTTTTCAGTTTTAAACTTCTAAAAGGAAATGCTAACACTGCTTTGAGAGAACCCAATTCAGTGGTGATAACCGAAGCAATCGCAAAAAAATATTTTGGTAATGAGGAACCGTTGGGCAAGACACTGGTAATAGGCAATAGCAAATGGGCTTGCAAGGTGACAGGGATTACAGCCGAGGCGCCTTCCAATTCGCATTTTCATTTTAATGGAATTATTTCCTTTGTCACGGTGGAAAAAGATTTCTTTCCTGGTTGGACTGGCAATTCATGGCAAACCTATTTGAAAAAAAATCCAAATACGCCAGCGCACGAAATAAATACGAAACTTGAATCTGTTGTTGAAAAATATGTGGGCAAGGAATTGGAAGAAGGACTCGGGATAAGTCTTGCCGAATTTCACAAACAAGGGGGCCTCTATAGTTATTATATATATCCGCTTGTCGATTCGCATTTAAAAGCCGGATTGCCCGATGACATAGAGCCTTCGGGCAACATGTCGTACGTTTATATTTTTTGGGGCGTGGGCATTTTTATTTTATTGATCGCCTGTATAAACTTTATGAACTTATCCACGGCCCGGTCGGCCGGTCGTGCCAAAGAAGTAGGATTACGAAAAACTTTAGGATCGGCACGGAGGCAAATGGTTTTTCAGTTTTTGTCTGAATCTTTTATGTATAGTTTAATCGCCCTTGCGCTGGCCCTAACCATCAGCTTTTTGGTGTTACCCCAGTTCAATTTATTAGCGGGCAAACAACTTTCACTGGATGCCTTCCTGTCGCCCTTGTTCATGGGCACGGCAATGCTATTACTGATACTTGTTGGCGTTGTGGCCGGAAGTTACCCGGCTCTCTATCTTACATCCTTTAAACCGGTGGAGGTATTGAAAGGGAAAGCCCGTGCCGGTATGAAGAGCAAAGGCGTGCGAAGTTCATTGGTGATCTTTCAATTTGCAGTGTCCACCTTCCTGATCATTGCCACCGTGGTTGTATTCAATCAATTGAACTTTATGCAATCAAAAAATCTTGGTTTGGATAAACAAAATGTAGTAGTTGTTTCGGGTACCTCAATCTTAGGATCGAATCGTGAGGCTTTTAAAAGTTCACTTTTGGAGCAAACGGGCATTCAAAGTGCGAGCTATACCAATAATACTTTTCCGGGTATGGATAACACCACAGTTCTTCGCGAAAAGGGAAAGGATCTTGATCATTTGGTAGGCAAATACAACGCAGACTGGGATCATCTGGATGTAATGAAGTTTACATTATTGGAAGGACGTTTCTTTTCCAGGGAATTTGCAACGGATACGGCAGCGGCTGTAATCAATGAGGCGGCAGTGAAGGAGTATGGATTTCAAAATCCCGTGGGTGAAGAACTTTTGGATTTTAATAGCGAGACACCGGAAACGGTTCACATTATTGGTGTAGTTAAGGATTTCAATTTTGAAACTCTTCAAAGCAAAGTGCGTCCGTTGGTAATTCGGTTCACAGATGTATCAAGAAACCTGCTGGTTCGATACGAAGGCGACCCCCGACAAGCGTTAAGCGTTATAGAGTCAAGTTGGAAATCCCTGGTGCCGGGAGAACCCTTTCAATATACCTTTCTGGATCAAAACTTTGATTCTTTATTTCGTTCTGAGATGCGCCTGCGCGATATCTTTGTGGTATTCTCTTCGTTGGCAATTTTTATTGCTTGTCTGGGATTGTTTGCATTGGCTGCTTTTACTACCGAACAACGTACCAAGGAGATTGGTGTGCGCAAAGCCATGGGAGCTTCTGTCTTCAGTCTTACGCTGCTGTTATCAAAGGAATTTACCCGGTTGGTATTGATCGCTATTGTGCCTGCAGTGGCCGCTGGCTGGTATGTGGCGAATTGGTGGCTTGAGGGTTTTGTTTATCGAACGGAGCTTAGTCCGGTAATCTTTATTGGATGCGCGTTGCTGGCAATTGTAATTGCCTGGGTTACCGTTTCCTTTCAATCTGTTAAGGCAGCAAAAATAAATCCGGTTAATTCTTTACGCTACGAATAAGCCGATTATCAAAAACCTCGGTAAAAGGCTGCATTATAATTGTATAAATCTGCTTTCTCTTAGGTAATTTACTTTCATAAAGTAAACCCTATGAGAAAGCATTTTTTATTTATAAGCTTCTGTATCCTTGCCCATCCACTTTTTTCACAATCCTTTGATCCCAAGCTGTTCTCTAAATTAGATTTCCGGTTTATCGGACCGGACGGAAATCGGATGATTGCAGTTGCCGGAGAGCCGGGTAATCCGAATGTATCCTATACAGGGGCAGCTTCCGGGGGCGTATGGAAAACAGAAGATGCCGGTATAACCTGGAAATCCATTTTTGATCAAACCGAAGATTCCTCCATAGGAGCTTTGGCGGTTGCGCCTTCTGCGCCTAAGCAAGTTTGGGTGGGCACAGGCGAAACATTTCTGATTCGCCCGGCTCATGCGGTGGGTAATGGAGTGTATAAATCTTCCGATGCGGGAAAGACATGGAAGAATATGGGGCTCGAAAAAACCTTTCGCATTAGTAGAGTGATTGTGCACCCTACAGATACTAATACAGTTTATGTTGCTTCTATGGGACACACCCATGGACCCCAGCAGGAGCGTGGTGTATTTAAAACAACCGATGGTGGAAAGACCTGGCAACAGGTATTTTTTGTAAATGAAAATACAGGTTGTTCGGATTTGAGCATCGATCCAAAAAATCCTGAAACGTTGTTCGCGGCTATGTGGCAGGTGGACATTAGAACCTGGAACCTAAACAGTGGTGGTGAGGGCAGCGGAATCTATCGGTCGAAAGATGGAGGCAAAACCTGGGAGCCGCTGCGAAATGGAATTGAAAGTGGACCGACTCACCCGGTAGGAAAAACTTCGGTGGATGTGTCTTATACAAATCCAAAAAGAGTTTATGCTTTGGTAGAAGATGCAGAACCACGCCTGTATAGATCGGATGATGGCGGAGACACCTGGAAGCTGATGCAGAAAAATCACTCGATGGGGCAACGGGCAGGCTATTATACACGCCTTCGTGTGTCAACGGCCAACGAAGATGAAGTGTATACCATCTGCGTAGGTATAATGAAATCCATTGATGGTGGGAAAACTTTTCTGAAAGATTTTAATCAATGGGCACCTGGTGGCGATAACCATGACATGTGGTTTGATCCTAAAGACGGCAACCGGATTTTATGTGCGCATGATGGGTGTCTTAACATGACCTATAATGGAGGTAAAACCTGGCGAAACATTAATCTGCCCATTGCGCAAATGTATCATGTAGCCGTGGATGATCGTGTTCCTTATTGGGTATATGGAAACCGGCAGGATGCCTGGTCTTATCGCGGGCCTAGTCAATACCTGGGCGGGTACAATATTCCTTTAGGGGCATGGCATGGCGTGGGCGGTTGCGAGAGTGGTTTTGCACAGCCCGATCCGTTTGATAATAATATAGTGTGGTCCGGATGTTATGATGGAGGTCTTGATATTTTTGATCTTACCACCATGCAATCGCGCGATGTTCGCGTGTGGCCTCAAACCCAAATTGGGGCGGCTCCAGCCGATGCCAAATACCGATGGCATTGGAATTTTCCGATGGTTCTGTCCAAGCATGTAAAAGGAAGAGTTTGGGTAGGAAGTCAGTATGTTCACGAAACCAATAATGGCGGCCAGGGCTGGCAGGTAATTAGCCCTGATTTAACAACGAACGATAAGACGCATCAAAAAAATTCGGGCGGTATGGCCAGCGATAACCTGATGACCTGGGATGGATGCACGCTCTTTTCGATGGCGGAATCTCCTGTAAAGACCGGTGTATTGTGGACCGGAAGTAATGATGGTCAGGTGAACGTAACCCAGGATGGCGGCAAAACATGGACAAACGTATCGGGCAACATGCCGGGCTTACCCACATGGGGAACGATCCGACACATCGATGCCTCGTACTTTGATGCTGCCACTTGTTATGTGGCTGTGGATGCACACTATACCGGTGACTTTGGAACTTATGTATATAAGACAACTGACTTTGGCGCTACATGGAAACGTTTGGCAATCAATCTTCCACCCAATAATTCGAACTTTGTAAATCAGATAAAAGAAGATCCTGACAAGCAAGGATTATTATATCTCGGAACAGAAAAATCGCTTTACTTTTCGCCCGATGACGGTGAGAACTGGATTCCTCTGAAAAATAATTTACCACCCGTGCCTATTTTTGGAATTGAAGTTCAACGCAATTTCAAAGACCTTGTTATCGCAACGTATGGCCGGGGTATTTATATTTTAGATGATCTTACACCCATTAGAGAATTTGCCACTCAGGTACAAAATTCCACAGCCCATTTATTCTCTCTCAGAAAGGCCTATCGCTTTCAACCCATTAATGGAATTAAAACAAGTCAAAGCTATGTGTCGGGACGAAATCCTCCGGAAGGAACGCCTATTAATTATTACTTAAAAGAAAAGTCGAAGGACTCGGTTGAGTTATTGGTGCTTAATTCCAGAAATGAAATTATCCGAAAAGAAAGAGGCGTTAATAAACCGGGGATTAATCGTATATGGTGGGATTTACGGCTACAACCTTATGAGTTTCCGAAATTAAGAACAAAACCCAAAGGAAAAGATTGGGTTACCCTTGACGAAAAAGGAGAGCGGCCTATGTTTATTTTTGATTTGGATATTGGTCCGGGTCAAACACCGCCTCTGGTTCCTCCGGGAACCTATACAATTGTTTTAAAAGTTGATGGAAAAGAATACAAACAACCTCTGGTAGTAGTTAAAGATCCTAATACAAAAGGAACCGAGGCCGATATTCAAAAGCAGTATAGCTTTGGGATTAAACTTTATAACGCGACTAAAAGCACTTTGCAGTTAATCGATGAGATGGAGCGAATGCGGGCGCAGTTGATCGCGCGCATAAAGGATAAGAGATCTCCGGCCCTGGAAGAAAAAGTATTTCAGTTGGAAGCGCAGCTTC
>JAEUUB010000958.1 GCA_016787745.1 Cyclobacteriaceae bacterium | reverse complement strand
GATATTGATCTTACCAGAAAAATCAAAGAGGCTGGCAAACTGTTGGAAATACAGTTGCTTGACCACATCATCTTGACAACAGAAGGATACTATTCCTTCGCGGATGAGGGCTTGATCTAAGCCCTCATCAAAACCTATGGTGAAGAAACAGGAAGCGTTTCAACTCGGCTAATGCATGGATGTACAGTTAACGGCAAAAGTTCACTAATTGTGAACTTTGTTCTTATGCCGGTTGGGAGCCATGAATGGCCTTTGAGGTAAAGTGTGCTCGTGTGGCTTATCATTGCGCTTAGCAGCATTACTGGACAATGCTTCTACTTCAGGTTTGATACTCCCTTTTTTGTGTTTATGCGCTTTCGAAACATGCCCGTCAAGCGACCGCTTGTTTGGGAAGGGTCCGGCTTCACATTCCGCACACCAAAACTCCTTTACCTTTTCTTTGTCGGCAGTCAAACGCTTGAAGAACAAATCACTCAGTTGCCAGATCGCCAGCGAGTGCATGAAGCAGATGAGAAAGCTGGTTATCGTGAGTTTGACATTCAAGATGGTTGGATCCTGTATGGCCAGGAACCAATAGTCGTAGTAAAGTCCATTGATAAAGAAACTCACCAGCGCATAGGCTCTGCCTGCATTCTGATATCCGTTTATGATAAATACTAGGATCAGAATTTCAATGACCGCAGCAAGCGCAATTCCATAAGCCCAGTTGAAAAACGTAAACCCAAAAAAGGTCATGTCGAGGTGTTCCAACTTCATAAACAAGTGGCCTGCATGTGGAACATAGAGTACAATGAGTGCGAGAGCGCTGTGAAATATCACTTCTTTACTCTCCAGGTAGGTGACAAGTTTATTCATGATCAATATCTTTTTGATGTTATTATTTTATTGTACGGTTGTCGATGACAACGACTCAAGCTTATTGCGAAGCATCATCATATCATCGCTTACTTTCTTATCCAGAATCTTGGCGTAATGTTGCGTAGTTTTCAGATTACGGTGCCCAAGCATTTTTCCAACAGTCTCTATGGGAACTCCATTCGTTAGGGTAATGGTAGTGGCGAAGGTGTGGCGTGCCGTGTGGAAAGTCATCTTTTTTGTGATGCCACACAGATCCGCGATCTCTTTGAGATACGCATTCATTTTTTGATTGCTGGGCATAGGAAGCAAAACGCCCTTGCTGATGCAAAGCGGTTCGCGTTCATATTTTTGCAGAATCGCCAGTGCAGGCTTCAGCAAGGGAATTTTTGAAGATGTGTCTGTTTTCTTTCGTTGCGTACTGATCCACTTCTCACCGTCAACACCGGTTACAATTTCGTGGCGCCTGAGTTTCTTTACGTCTGCGTATGCCAGACCGGTGTAGCAGCTGAAAAGGAAAATATCACGGATAATGCCCAATCTGTTAGTCGGAAACTCTTTGGCGGCAATACGGTTGATCTCATCCTGCGATAACACTTCACGCACTACTTCGCGCTTGCTCATTTTATATCCGAGGAATGGATCACGTTGCAGCCATCCATTTTTCAGGCATAGGTTGACGATCTTCTTGATGTTGCTGATATACTTGATTGAGGTGTTATGGCTACACTTGCGAATAGATTTCAACCAAAATTCCAGTTCGGATACAAACTCGTAATTCAGTTCCTGGATGTCGATGTCATCTTTTTTGAATTTCCAGCGAAGGAATGAAACGGTATGACTGAGTGCCGTTTCGTAACGCTCAATGGTTCCCGGTGAAAACTCTGTGTCGACAAGTTGCTTGATTTTCTCATTGTGATTGCGAAACACTTCGATGAACATTTTTGAAGCGGCACGCTTACCTTCGAATCGCAAGCGAAGGTTTTTCACCGTGATGGGTTGTTGATCTGCGATCAGTTGTCGTTGTGCTTCATACACACGCGCCTGAAGTGTATCAAGGTAAGCATTAAGTGTGCGCGCGTCTTCTTTAGTACCAGTTGCTCTACCGGCAGCAATGTTCCATCGCGAAGGATCCCATTTGCGTTGTGTGGAAATTTCAGTGCGTGCACAACCTACAGTGATTCGCATGTAGATTGGCAACTCTTGGTGTGTACAGTTCTTCGGCTTCTTGAAGTAGAAGAGAAGGCTAAATCTGTTGTTCATAACATGGGTGGTTTAGCGGTGATAAATCTATGCTTCCAGCCACCCGGATTCAAGATGTTCACGTCCTGAACTACTTGAATGTCAAATCGTTATG
>JAEUUB010000957.1 GCA_016787745.1 Cyclobacteriaceae bacterium | reverse complement strand
AAAGCAAACCCCGACAGCAATTCGGTAGTAGCTCTGGAACATGTGCAACGGTTTTATTTTAATCGGGGCTTGTATGATTCGACATTGAAATACTCGAAGTTGGCTTTGCCTCTGGCAAAAAAACTGAATCTGAAAAAGAAGGTTGCCAAGGTGAGTTATATAATGGGGTTGTCTTT
The DNA here is from genome assembly GCA_016787745.1 of Cyclobacteriaceae bacterium. Taxonomy (GTDB): domain Bacteria; phylum Bacteroidota; class Bacteroidia; order Cytophagales; family Cyclobacteriaceae; genus ELB16-189. The sequence continues at coordinate 1,105 of JAEUUB010000957.1, read as the reverse complement.
TACCAATCAGGCGCAGTACGACAGTGCTGAGTTTTATTTGAACGAAACGCTCAAGTTTTTCCTGGAAATCAACGATCCCATCCTTACAGTAAATACCTACAACGCACTTGCTAAGCTATACAGTTTTCAGTCGGACTATTCAACCGCTATGGAATACCTGATGAAAGCCGTTGATCTGATTGATCAATCGTCTTCTTCAAAAGTAAAAGAGTTTTTGCCCATGACCTACGGAAATATTGGCAATACGCTGATTGAAGAAGGGCAGCCGGAAAAAGGGAACGAGTATTTGCAAAAAGCTTTGGCGATACGAGGATATGTGGATGAAGATCGCTTCCGGCTTTTTATTAACCTGGATGTCTTTGGGGTTTACCTAAAGCAAGGAAATACGGCCGAGGCAAAAAAGCATTTGGATTCGGCCATAGCACTTAGCTATGAAATTCAAAATATTGTAGCCACCTCTATTGTTGCCAACAATGAAGGTTCTTATTACCAATCGGTAAACGATCCGAAGCGGGCGTTGCTGGCTTACATGAAAGCGTACCAGCTTAGTGACAGCACAAGAAATGAATACTTAAAGGCTGAGGTGGGCGACAATATTTCCAACATCTATTTTCAATTGAAGAATTATGCGGAGGCTGAGCGATTTGCAAAGGAAGCGATGATTATCGGAAAAAAATTAAAGCATTATAAAGTAGTGGCAAGCACTTGTGAGACATTAAAGAATATTTTCGCCACTAAAGGGGATTTTAAGAATGCTTTCGATTATGCCGAGCTAAGTATGGTGTATGCCGATAGCGCCACCAACGCGGAAACGCAAAAGACAATTCTCTCTTTGGAATCCAAATACCAGCATCAGAAAAAAGAAAAAGAAATTATAGCCCTTACAAGCATCAACACCCAAAAAGAATTAGCCGTAGTAAAGCGAAACAGAATTTTACTGGGAGGAGGAATTATCAGCGGGGCTGCCTTGCTTATTCTGGGATTGCTCTATAAGAACAGCCGCCAAAGGCAATTGCTAGCGGAACGGGAACAATCCTTGCAACGCGAACAAATTAAATTTTTAGAAGGCCAACAGCAGGTAGCCTCCTTGCAAGGGGTTGTAAAG
>JAEUUB010000956.1 GCA_016787745.1 Cyclobacteriaceae bacterium | reverse complement strand
TATATTGCAGGATAGGTGTCTGTTCCCGATACTAAATTAGTATGAGCGAATCTTTTGTCTTATGGTCTGTCTTCAACCTGTTTGTGTTAGGCATGCTGGCACTTGACCTGGGTGTGTTTCATCGCAAATCTCATGAAGTGGGTGTTAGGGAAGCGCTTACCTGGACAGGTGTATGGATAACGCTAGCGATGGCGTTTAACATCTTCCTCTACTATTATTTCGACAAAGAAACTGCCATTGAATTTTTTACCGGGTATCTGATTGAGAAGTCGTTAAGCATTGATAACATCTTTGTGATGATTATGATCTTCTCGTACTTCCAGGTTCCCTCCGCTTATCAGCACAAGGTCTTATTCTGGGGTATTTTGGGTGCCCTTGTCATGAGAGTGATTTTTATCTTAACGGGTATCGAATTAATCCACCTGTTTCACTGGTTGATTTACATTTTCGGAGGATTCCTCGTTGTCACGGGAATTCGAATGTTAACCTCAGGAGATACGAAACTGGAACCCGAACGAAATCCTTTGGTGAAACTAGCCCGAAGAATTTTTCCTTTCACAAATTCTTATGAGGGTGATCAGTTCTTTGTAAAACGGGATAATAAATTATGGGCCACGCCTCTGTTTTTGGTTGTGATTCTTATCGAAGCCACCGATTTGATTTTTGCTGTGGATTCAATACCTGCCATCCTCGCCATATCTGACGATTCCTTTATTGTTTATACCTCTAACGTGTTTGCCATTTTGGGCCTAAGGTCTTTGTATTTTGCTTTATCGGGTATAGAAAAGTATTTCCAATATCTGAAGTATGGCCTGTCCGCCATTCTAATTTTTGTCGGGGTAAAAATGTGCATCACGGACTTTTACAAAATTCCGATTGATTTATCATTGATCTTAATTGTTTTTATTCTGACCCTTGCCATGCTGGCGTCTGTTGCGTTTCGAACTAATCCTAATCGCGGTGGAAATAATATGGATTCCAAGTAAAGCATTGTACTACTATTTGAAGTGAAATCATCTGAGGTTATTTGGAGGCGTTGAATGCACTGAACTTAAAGGTTAAAAGAACTATGAAAGGAGCGATCTCTTTTTTACTGGTTATCCTATTCGCAGGCTGTTCGCAGGATTCGGACACAAAAGGTGTTATCTACTCAGGAAAGGCAAAACTGAATATTCGGCTTCGTGAGTTTATTGCAACCCACGAAGAAATTGAGAAGGACATCATCCTTACCAGGACGGGGCCCCGTGAGTTGACATTTAATTTCAATAATAAAATCTGTCACATTGATTATGAAAAAGACGTTATTATCTTCCGGTCAGAAACGGACCCATCGGAATGGACGGCAAAGAAAATAAAGGGTGGATTTGAGTTAGAAGATGGAACTCAGCTTCGCTATGGAAACTGTCGGGGTTGGACGATATGTCTGCTGGACGGAAGTTCCCAACTCCCTATTCTGAAAGGTAAATATTCCTTGAGTGGAAATAACACAATAATAACCTTGTGGATTTCAGATAGCGAAAAACATGTTGAGCTGCTAGGGTTGATGGCAAACGGTCTGTTCAATAAGAGTAGAAATGCAAAGGAGGCGATTGATTCAGCCCTTGAGACCTTATCCAATCAGGTGTGGACGTACTAGATCCATGTAGAATTCATGCCGTTTTATCATTTGATTTTCAAGAGAATTGTACCGGGAGGGCGCCAAAAACTCCTGATAATGAAAGGACTTTCTCATTTATTAGATTGTCCTATCTTACTTAAAGTCTGAGTTTGACTATATTCGGAATTATGAAAATTCTGGCACTTCTTTTTTTTCTATTTACATTTCATGCTGCCAATTCTGAATCCGGCTACCGGCTTTGGCTTCGCTACGACAAGATTGAAAATCAGCACCTCTTAAATGAGTATCGTCAGCAAATAAAGAATTTATTGGTAGATGGCGACTCCCCTACCCTTCGAATAATACAAGAAGAGTTACTTACGGGGTTAACTGGATTATTAGATCAACCCATTTCCCTTTCCAGCAATCCTAAAAGCAAGAGTTTGCTAATTATCACCACGTTTAAATCAGATTTATTTAAGTTATTAAAACCCGATATCTCAAAGGTCACCGTAGGGAATGAAGGATTTATAATTAAAACGATCTCGTCAAATAATACAAACACTATTCTTATAGCCGCCCCTGAAGAGGTTGGGGTTCTCTATGGGGCATTCCATTTTCTCCGGCTCATTCAAACAAATACCAGCATCAAAAATTTATCCATCGAGCAATCTCCAAAAATCAAACTTCGTTTGCTTAATCATTGGGATAATTTAGATCGCACCGTTGAGCGCGGCTACGCAGGTTTTTCAATCTGGAATTGGCACAAAC
>JAEUUB010000726.1 GCA_016787745.1 Cyclobacteriaceae bacterium | reverse complement strand
AGATCGCTTTCCGGAACCTCCGGAACGATCCCGGTCCGATCCTTTTGATTTAGATCCGTAAAACCGTTCCTTCTTTTTCTCCGAATATTTTTCTTTGTGTGGTTCTGTCAACTCCAGGCGCACTTTGCGTCCCCGTAGTTCAACCCCTTCAAACCCTTTCATTACTTGTTCGGTAAATCCCTTTTCAATTTCAAAGAATGAATAGGCTCCTTTCAAATCAATTTTACCGATGGCAGCGCTCTTCACTTCGCCAAAATCACAAATCAATTCCAACAGGTTTCCTTTCTCCAGGCCGTCCATTTTCCCCACATTAATAAATACCCGGTCTCCGGTTGTGTAGCGATCCACTTCGCCATCCACTTCGTAGCTTTTCGTCCTGTCTGATTTGTTCAGGTCCCGGGCATCGCGATAATATTCAAGAAAGCGGTTAAACTCGATAGACGCAAACCGCTTGATAATATCCTCTTTGCTCAAATCCTTCAGCTCATGATACACTTCCGGTAAAAAAGAATCAATCTCGTCCTCATTCACTTCTACCTGTTTTACTTTATGCACCAGTGCGAGTAATTTCGCCTGGCACACTTCATCACCCGTGGGAACCTGAATGCGGGTGAACTTGCGTTTTAAAGCTCGTTCCACTTGTTGAATTCTACCCACCTCTCTTTTTGAAACGATAGCCAGTGAAATACCCTTTTTACCCGCGCGCGCGGTACGACCACTGCGATGCGTATAGTATTCCATCTCATCGGGCATATTCATATGCACCACATGGGTAATGCCGCTTACATCAATACCCCGGGCTGCCACATCGGTAGCCACCAATAATTGCAGCGACTTGTTTTTAAAGTTGCGCATCACCCGGTCGCGTTGTTGCTGGGTGAGGTCACCATGCAGAGAATCGGCACTGTAGCCGTCTTTAATAAGATGCTCGGCTACTTTTTGTGTATCCACTTTCGTGCGGCAAAAGATCACGCCAAAAATATCAGGCGCATAATCCACAAACCGTTTTAACGCCAGATACTTATCACGCTCATCTACCATTATAAATTGATGATCGATGTTTTCATTTCCCTGATTGCGCTCACCCAAGGTAATCTCTTCGGGGTTGTGCATGTAGTTCTTTGAAATCTCGCGTACTTCGCGTGGCATGGTGGCTGAAAACAACCACACATTTTTCTCTTTGGGCGTAGTAGAAAGAATTTCATCAATGTCTTCCTTAAAGCCCATGTTCAACATTTCATCGGCTTCATCAAGTACTACATATTGAATAGAACTGAGATCAACCACCTTGCGGGAAAGCAAATCCATTAAGCGACCTGGAGTGGCGACAATAATTTGAGCCCCCCTCCGGATTCTTTTTATCTGATCGCTGATGCTGGCCCCGCCATACACCGTAACGATGTTCAACTTCATAATAGAAGATGAAAACCGCTCCAAATCGGTTGTGATTTGCACGCTCAACTCGCGCGTAGGCGCAATAATAAGTGCCTGCGTGGCCCGATTCGATTCGTCAACCAATTGTAATAACGGCAAGCCAAACGCAGCCGTTTTCCCCGTTCCGGTCTGAGCCAGACCTACCAGATCAACCTTTCCTTTTAATAAGAGGGGTATTGCTTTTTCCTGTATGGGGGTGGGTTTTTCAAAACCCAGTTGGCGGATCGCTTCCACCAGTTGCCCGGAGAGTCCCAGGCCTTCAAATGATTCCATTAATTTTGTTGTATAAATAAGTTGCAAAGGTAGCCTAATTAATTGAAAGGGATATTATTACGGAAAATCAACCCACACCTATTAACAAGGAGGTATTACTGGTTGCCGCTGTATTTTTATTTGGCACTTAAAGCTAATCCCTTGTTGTTTTGTAAATTCGAAATATGAAATTCCTGAAGAAGCTTGGATTTTTTACAGCCTTTATTTTGCCTGCCCTGGTAATCGTTGGGTATTACCAAGGAGGCTGGTGGAATTATCTTACCATCGCATTTGTCTTTCTGGTGATAACAAGTATTGACTATCTGGCGGGCCTGGATCCGAGTAACATTTCCGATGAGCAGGCTACGTTCGTTAGCGAAGAATTTTATTATCGGTTTGTAACCTATTTATGGACTTTTTTTCAACTGGGATTTTTGTTTTGGGCATGCTATGTAGTCAGTATTCAGCCACTTGCCCTTTACGAATGGATCGGGTTTGTTTTTAGCACTGGTTTGGTAACGGGGGGCATCGGCATTACGGTTGCTCACGAGTTAGGCCACAAGAAATCCCGCCTCGAAAGATTTTACAGCAAACTATTGCTGATGACCGTTTGCTACATGCACTTTTATATTGAACACAACCGGGGGCATCATGTACAGGTGGCTACTCCCTCCGACCCGGCTACGGCCCGAAAGGATGAAAATTTCTACGCCTTTTGGATACGCTCTGTTGTTACAAGCTATTTGCACGCCTGGAATTTAGAGTTCGAAAGACTTTCCCGCAAAGGGCAAAAAAAATTTTCGCTTTCCAATGCCATGATAAGCTATACAGTCCTCCCCTTTATTTTTTGTGGTGCCCTTACTTTTCTGTTTAGTGAAGTTAACGGAGCGTTTATCTGGCAAATTCCCGTGTTTTTCTTTAGCCAAAGTATTGTTGCCTTTACCCTTCTTGAATTAGTTAACTATGTGGAACATTATGGGATTGTAAGAAAGAAAACGGCTTCAGGAAATTATGAACGCGTAAATCCCTTACACTCGTGGAATGCCAGTCACCTGATTAGCAATTTTTTTCTATTCCAACTGCAACGCCATTCCGATCACCATGCCAACGCCATTAAGCGCTATCAGGTATTAAAGCATTATGACGAAAGTCCGCAGTTGCCCTTTGGGTATCCAACCATGGTTATCGTTGCCTTAGTCCCTCCCCTTTGGTTCGGTATTATGAACAAGCGTTTACACCACTGGCATAAGGCAATTTATAAACCGGTGGTAGAATAACCCGAATGCGAATAGCTGAGAAATTCGATTTCAAGCAGTTTACTGTGTATCACGATCGGTGTACAATGAAAGTAGGAACCGATGGCGTTCTGTTAGGCGCCTGGACAGAAATACAGGAAGCTCAACGGATATTGGATGTGGGAACCGGTTCAGGCGTAATAGCGCTTATGCTGGCCCAACGTTCGGCACCCCAAACAATCATTGATGGTATTGACATCGTAAAAGAAAATTGCGATCAGGCGAGTGAAAATGTTAATCGCTCCCCCTGGTCAACAAAAGTTCAGATTCACAACCGTGCCCTTCAGG
>JAEUUB010000722.1 GCA_016787745.1 Cyclobacteriaceae bacterium | reverse complement strand
CATCATGGTATTGTTCACCAAAATCATTCGCACATTTTCTCCTTTGCGTATTACTATTTTATCAGATTGCGAGAGTGTTTTGTTGTCGAACGACCACACATAGCGAATCATGTTACCGGTAAGGCTGAGTTTGATTTCGCGCATGGGTAGTTGATCATTCAAGACTGTTGGCGCAAGTGATCTGAGCATGTTGTAGGTTAAGGTGACTTCGCTTTGATCGCCCATGATCATTTTAGACATATCCATGTTGCTCATTGCTGTGTCCCGTGGCATAGTCATCGTTGAGTCCATATTCATTTCCATCATGGAGGTGGTATCCATTTTCATATCCATCATTGAAGTATCCTTGGATATGTCTTTCATAGAGGAGTCATTCTTCATATCCATGTTTTCCATCTTCATATCACCCATATCATGGCCTTTGTGTTCGCCCTCCATTTTCATTCCTTTCATATTGCTCATGTCCATGCCGGTCATGTTGCCCATATTGTTCATTTCGCGCATCATGGCAAAGTAGTCGAGCCTAGGCAGCGAGGGTGCGTTCATCTTCATGCCGTTTCCAAAATAAAGCGAAGCATAGCCGGAAATATCCTGTGCAGTGGCGCGGAATTCGTACGCCATACCGTCATCGGGAATTTTAATTTCTATATCGTAAGTTTCGGCAATGGCCACTAGTATCTTATCCACCTCAACCGGTTGCACGTCAATACCATCGGCAGCTACCACTTTTATTTTGCCACCGGCATATTGCACCCATTGGTATGACGATGCACTGCCGTTGATGATGCGCAGGCGCAGCGAATCGCCCGGCTTCGCATCGGTAAAAACATGATCCGATTTTCCGTTGATGAAGAAGCGGTTGTAGTACACATCCGAAACGTCCATGGCAGGCATGCGCATCCACTCGGTTTTGGCGCGATCTTTCAAATATCTTTTTGCGAGGGCCTCGCCCCAGCTTTGCACGGAATTCTTTTTGATGGCATAGTAATCGAGGCCGCGCTTCAAATTGCGCAACACTTCGTGCGGATTTTCATCCGTCCAATCGCTGAGCATAATCACGTGTTCTTTCATACTCGCTGATCCATTCCAACCACGTGGATGAATAACAATTGAGCCATAGATACCGGATTGCTCTTGCAGCATAGTGTGCGAGTGGTACCAGTATGTTCCCGTTTGGATAAGCGGAAATTTAAATGTGTGTGTCTGGCCTGCCTTAATGGGTGCAGTAGTCAGGTAGGGTACACCATCTTCTTCGTTGGGCAGCAGTAAGCCGTGCCAGTGAATCGATGTTTCTTCGTTCTTCAGTTTGTTGTGTACGCGAATGATGGCCGTATCGCCCTCGTTAAAGTGCAGTACCGGCCCAGGTATACCTCCGTTGATGGCCATACCCATCTTTTCTTTGCCTGTATAGTTTACCATCAGGTGGTCGATGTAGAGATCGTATTCTACGCGTTCGCCAGGCGCTGGGGATTTTGCATCGTGCGTGTTGTGCTGCGCCAGCAAAGGCATGTATGCTGCAACGGTAAGCAGCACACAAGCCAACGTGGACAATAGAAGTTCGCTTTTAATCGGTTTTTTAATGTTCATGATCGTCTTTGTGCTCTTTTACCGGTTCGAGCTTCATACCGCACTTCGAGCACTTGTCTCCTTCTTTACCCGTTACTTCCGGATGCATGGGGCAGGCATACGCCATCTGCGTGGAGTCCATATCGTGCATTTCTGTGGAATCCATTTCCATTTCATCGTGATGATGACTGGTGGTATCGCCTTCTGCGTGTTCATGTTCTTCTGTGTCCTGTTCTTTCTTACTGCCACAGGAAGTGATGAGCACTGAGGCAACAAATAATCCTGAGATCACGATAGCAATTGTTAAAGTCGATTTTTTCATAGTTGTAAGGTTAAGATTTAAATTGACAATTGAGGTTTTAGTGATTATGTTCCATCTCCAGAAACTTGCCTTGCGGGCCGATGCCTTCGATGTGAACAAGTTGGGAACCGTAATGTCCCGCACGAGAAACGCTGTAGGCTGAAATCACCAACACCACGGCAATGACTGAAGCAGCCCAACGCTTTTCTTTGAAGGCAAATAGATTGATGATTTGTAACAGCAACGCCACGATGGCGGAATTAATGGTCCAGTCAGCCCACTTGTCGTGCTGATCTAATACAAGTTGAGCGTGCTCACTGATACCATGCGTATGAGGGTGGAAATTTTTACTGGCAAACCAGGCTGCCAATACTCCTGCCAAAAGAATGGCCGTGATGATCCATGAAATTTCTTTCTTCATGAAATACAGATTGAGCAATTGGATGGCTGCGGCTACCAGAATCAAGACAATGGCAAAGTGAACGATGAGGGGGTGGAGCGTTGGAAAATCAGCAAGATCGGCTGTTACTTTCTTTTCATCGTGTGCCATACTTTCGTCATGATGATGGATTGTATCCCCGGCTACATGCTGTTGTGACATAGCGATGGAGTCGGCAGTTTTAATGGAATCTTTCTTGTGCTTCTTTCCATCATGACAATACCCGGCAGAAATTGTTATGAGCAGCACAAGTGTACTTGCAATAATTGTTTTCATGGTAGTTAAGTTAGTTTAGGTTGTTAGGAAATTGTTTTAGCAATTTTTTCTAAGATCATGTGGCTGTCTCCAAACTTGCAGAGGGCATCACAGTGCTCCCGTAAGTCTGAAAAAAGGATATATTTTATATGAACCTGACTTTTCTTAATTGATGGTCGGCTGAGTTGAAGAACAACATCTTTTTCACGTTTATCAGGAATAATAATGAATAGAGATGAACTGTGATCCGGCAACGAAAAGGCCAGGTCACTTAGTCGAAGAATACCCGAATAGATCGAGGTACTTTTCTCAACTTCGAATGCGCACACTACTTTATTGGTGCCCCTTTCAAACCAGATCACATCGATCAATTGTATTGTGCTTAGCGTTTCTTTATCAATGCTCAGCGTGGGAAACTGACCAAGGCTGATGAATGAAAAGTTAATCTCCCCATAACATTTACTTCGGTCGTTGCTGGCTGTAATGGGATCGTACCCCAGTGCTTTGCCCACCTTCAGG
>JAEUUB010000673.1 GCA_016787745.1 Cyclobacteriaceae bacterium | reverse complement strand
TGGTGGCCCGGGTTGAGCCATGGCCAGGCTTACAAAAAGCAGAAATGCACTCAATGCAGGTATTGTTCTTTTCATTTCACGGTTATTTAATTAAAACGTGCGGTAAAATACAAGTTTTACCGGGCCCCTGCTGTTGAATTGATAGACAAGGTAAAATGGCTTTTTGAAAGGCAAGAGTCGATGGAGGCGTCTCTGATCTTAAACGCTTAGATTCAATGTGCGCATAATTTCATTTGTGTGTTCCCCAAAATGCGGAGGCGGCAAAAGGGAAGGACTTGTTTCTATCCCGTGTGCTACATAGCTACGAACTCCGGTTAACCCGGATGCATTGACCAGGATCTCCTGCATTTCCTTTCCTTCAAAAACTTCTTTTATATTTTGAATCAGGCCACCAGGAATTTTATGCTTATGAATATGATTCAATAGAGTGACAGAATCCACTTCTACGATAGCTGATGTTAACAGGACATTTAGTTTTGTCCGGTTCACCACGCGTAATGCGTTGGTGGCAAACTCGGGATGTGCTTCTAACTTCAAAATTTTCAGCAGGCTTAAAAATTGCCGATCGCTGCCTACCGCCAGCAAGATTTTCTTTCCATCCCGGGTAAGAAAGTAATCACCATATGGAGCAATGTTAGGATGCGAAGATCCTTGCCGCGAAGGAAGTTGCTTGGATACAAGCCAGTTGCTCGCCTGATTGACCAAAGAAGATACAGCCGCCTGTATCAGCGAAACTTCGATAAAACTTCCTTGTCCGGTGCGTTCGCGTTTCAGTAACGCTAACAGCAATCCTTCTTTTAAGTGATGGGCTGCCAACACATCGATTAACGCCACAGGCATCTTTGTCGGATCCCCCTCGGCCTCGCCATTCAAATCCATAAATCCACTCTCGGCCTGAATCACCGCATCATAGCCAACCCGATCGGTATCGGAACCATACCCGGTAATTTGTCCGTAGATTAGTTTTTCATTTGTAGTTCTCAATTGATTGTAGGAGACTCCCAACTTTTCGGCATCACCGGGTTTATAGCTGGCGATAACAAGGTCGCTGGCGGCTGCCAGCTTTTGAACAACGGATTTCCCTTCAAGGGTATTCAGGTCCATTGCCACAGATTTCTTTCCCCAATTAACCGAACAAAAATAGGCCGACCGGTCATCGGTTTGCTCGCCTCTGCTTTTCCAGGAGCGCGTAACATCGCCACCGGCTGTCAGGTTTTCCACTTTAATTACCGATGCGCCCAGTTCAGCAAAAAATTGCCCTACGCTGGGGCCTGCCAGCACCGAGGCCAATTCAAGAACTTTTAAATTTTGAAACATAATCGATTGCAAAGGTTCACAGGCCGAAATAACAACTCTTTAGACAACCAATTTAGAATCATTTATCGCATTTTTGCGTTCTGCTTAGATAATTTAAAACTATGAGAATTTCTGCTTTTTTGGTGCTCGTTTCTATTCTTATCACGTGTTCAACCAAACCCACACAACTAAAAACCGGAGTGTGGCGTGGGGTT
>JAEUUB010000653.1 GCA_016787745.1 Cyclobacteriaceae bacterium | reverse complement strand
GGTATTTGGGCAAATTCTATCATGCTTTCCTATGGATACTTATTCCCTTCTTTTTGGTGAACGGTATTTTAACTGGTACAGGCTTGGAAAGCCCAATAGTTTGGTACAATGATGATGAAAACCTGGGCATTCGATTATTGTCAATTCCGCTGGAAGATGTTGTTTATGGAATGCTCTTGATTCTGATGAATATTTCAGTTTTTGAAGGGCTGCAGGCAAAACGGAATCTTCGACAATTGCAATAGGCTAGAGGTGTTTATGAGTCTATCGGCCCAAAGGCAACATAGATGACCGCATTAATTATAACCTGCATAAGCTTTTGGCGGAGGTTAAAGGAGAAAGCCCGAAAGCCAAATGAATTTCTTTATCCGGAACCTGCGACAATTGCTTTTAGTCAGCAGGGTTGGGTTTCTTTTTTAAGAAACTTCGCATTAACCATTTAGGTGAGTACTTGGAATAAAATTAATTTGTAGCTTTGGCGCTTATGAGCGGTGATTATTGAGCCTTTTTTGGCGCTTGATTATCCCTCATAAGACCCAAAACACCAGAAAAGGCATGTTATTATTTACGTTGTTTGGTTATAGCCTCAGTGACGAGTCTTTTCTCTTTGGTGTCTTTGGCACGATCATTCTTGTCTTTCTCCTTTTAGATCTTGGGGTTTTCAATAAAACAGCCCACCGGATCTCGACCAAATCGGCCCTATATCAATCAATTTTTTGGGTATTTATAAGCACCGTTTTTGGCTATCTCATTTATGCATTCGACAGCGAAAGCGGGGGTGCCGATGGAGCCTTTGAATACTTTTCAGCCTACCTGACAGAGTACGCGCTTTCGGTGGATAATATTTTTGTAATTCTATTGATCTTAAAGTACTTCAAAGTAAAAGAGGAGTATTTTCATAAGGTTCTGTTTTGGGGAATTCTTGGGGCTGTATTTTTTAGGGGGATTTTCATTTTCGTAGGAGCTATTCTTATCCACCAGTTCCATTGGATCCTTTACATTTTTGGTGTCTTTTTAATTTACTCGGGGATAAAAATTTATTTTGAAGACAGTGATGGAAAGATTGATCCTGAGAAAAATCCAATCCTTAAATTCTGCCGAAAATATTTGCCCATTACCCAAGACGAAATGGGGGGGAAATTTTTGGTTCGGGTAGGCGGCAAGCTTATGTTTACTCCCCTCTTTCTGGTCATTGTCTTAATTGAAACAACAGATTTGATTTTTGCTGTTGATTCCATACCGGCCGCGTTCGCCATCACCACCAATGAATTCATCATTTACACATCCAATATTTTTGCTGTGATGGGCCTGCGGGCAATGTTCTTCCTGCTATCGGGAGTAATTGATAAATTCTATTTACTCCAAAAGGGATTATCCATTATTCTGTTCTTTATTGGAGCTAAAATGCTTCTTGAAATTGGCAAGGGAGTAGACTTTCTCCCTAAAGTATTAACGGACATGCCTCCTACCATTTCGTTTGTAGTTATCCTGATAACGCTAACCTTATCCATTGTGTTCTCTGTTTTAATTCCCCGAAAGGATAAGGAATCAGACGAATTAAAAGATTAAGCGAGTTCCGCGAAAAAGTCAGCCGGCAAAACCTTAAGCAACAAGGGCAGCGTAAGAAACTTTTGAGGCAAAGAAATGATCACAAAAGTGGGTAACGTTTTGAGGGCTGACATAAGAAGTTCCTGCATACGCTGTTTCTCCGATTCATAAAGCTCATTGGTTCGGGCCTTCCGTAAAAGCGTCATAAGTTCTTTACTCTCCTTAACCTCCCTAAGCAACCGGGTCTTGTTGGCTTGCGCTATTTTCGCCATCCGTTCAACAAACTGCTCGCTCACCTGACTGTAAGTTTGTTTGTTTTGGAGATAGTTGAGGTCGTCCCAATATTCAAGCACAAAACCTTCAATGGCCAGCATACTGTTATCAAGGTCATCCTCTGAAAACCCTAAGTGCTTGCAAAGTTCTTTTAGAAACTTAAGCTCGGAGTCCTCCACTCGCTTATCGGCCCAAATGGTCAGGATTGCAATCTCTAAAAAGTACTTTTTAAGAATCCAGGAATTGTTGGTTGGCAAATTGATCTCTGTCAGAGAAACCCCAACATCGAAAATCTTTTTTGCTTCCCGCTTTTTATCCTGAGGCAATTCGGTACTCTGAAGGAAGAATTCTAGAAGCCTTCGCTCTTCATATTCGATTGTAAGATTAGCATGAGCAGCGCTGGCGATAACCTTCACCACAGAAAAACGCAACTCTTCGCGTTCGTATTTAAAAAAATCGGATACAATACGATCGGCATTGGTGTGTATCCATTGTCCATAAATAAAGATGTCGAGAAACAGTAGGCTGTTATGAAAAAACTGAACCCAAAAATTAGTATCAAATGCTGAGGTGTATTCTATCCTTTTATCCAGAATTTTTTCGGCCACTTCCAGGGGTGACTTTCTGCGCCCAAAAAATGATTTAGAAGGGGTAGCAAGTTCTGGAAATATGTTGTTGTAAAACCCTCCGATATTCTCAAGAGCCTTCATCATGACTTTAGAGAGCTCCTCCGGTGTTTTTATAGGACCTTCGTGGAAAAGTAGTGAACAGCTAATAAGACTCTCGGCCAATAATATTTTCATCCGATCCTTTTCGCCCCACAAGTCCGAATTAGGCATATCCTGGGTGCCGATGGGGTGACCATACATTAATCCCCGCGGCTGAATAATTTTGTACAGGGATTGTTCCGGGTGTGCTGCGAGCTTGCTCTCGGAGGAAATATCTTTCAACAGCTCTTTGCGAAAATCTAAGTATTCTTTAAGCCATCCTTTTTCTCCGGGATTCATAAGGTAA
>JAEUUB010000646.1 GCA_016787745.1 Cyclobacteriaceae bacterium | reverse complement strand
ATTCTTTTAAGACCGGGGTCGTTTGATTTTTTTTCTCTTCGCACGAGAAGAGAAAAAGAACAAGAATAAAGGGGAGGGTGCGTTTCATGGGGTAAAATTTAATCCTGTTTAAGATACAATTTTTATTTTTGATTGCTTATTTGTTTTACAGTAACCGGACCCATAAGTCCGGATTCAATAAGTTTAGTATTACCCCCGCCAAACCTGAGTCCTGCACCCGCAAGTACTTTGTTATTCGGATTTGCCTCATCCCCGGCAATCCGGTTAGTCCACTGATTGGTTACCTTAATTTCAAGGGAGTTTGTTCCTTGCTTTAAGGCAGAGGTGATGTCGATCTGGTAGGGGAGTTTCCATAGTGTACCTATCACTTTTCCATTGACTGAAATTTCGGCAATATCTTTTACGATTCCCAGGTCGAGTATGAACTTGTTGCCAGGCTTAAACCACGCTTTGTCAAGCGTAAATTCTTTTTTGTAGGTAACCGTGCCACCAAAATATTTCACACCCGCTTCCGGATGTTCACTCAATGAAATTAACTTATCAAGCGCGATTTTTTCAGGTGCGCCCAGGTTGGGTGGAAAGGCAAGATTCCAGGAGCCATCTAAAGAGACTGCGGTTTTGCTTACGGTCTTGGGTTTCTCGTAAGCGAGATTCACTGCCTGCTTTGAAAAGATAACAAAAACCGATTCCTCGGGATTGAATTCATAGGAGACAGTTGTGATTCCATGTGCGATAGAATAGTCTGCGGCTTCCATCTCCCCCGTGTCAGCATGCCACAGTTCCGGTATTTTGCCTGTAATCCGAAATTCAATTTTTACATTTTCTTTTTGGTTGCGGAGATTTGAAATAAAATAGATGTGGGCATCTTGAGTTTTACGATGAATCCAACTTAAGTACGTAGTGGTGTGCGGTTTGGTATAATTTACGTCTTTGCCAACTTTCATTTCCGCAAGTATCGATGAAAGGGGTATGCCCCAATACACATGACCCTTTTCGTACGCATGATGATAGATCAACTGACCATCGGCATCGCCCCAGAGTTCGTTCGCAGTAAGGGCAACCATTTTATCAGCGTTCGGATAATCAGCAAGACTGGGCGACCGGGTTGGCTTAGGTCCTACCACAGTGGCTCCTTGTGCGATAAGTTCTTTCAGTTTATTCATCACGGGGGGTGTCATCTCATACCCATCAGGAAGTACTAAAAGGCGATAGCTCATACCGCTTTTCAAAACTATTTTTCCGTCAACTACGGTAGCATCTTCCAAAAGAATATCCGTGCCCAGAAAGTCAAAGTCATATCCCGCAGGGGGCTCTGGTTTTATTTTTTTCCAATACGGAACGGAGGATGGAATTCCTTCACCCAGGTAATAAGCAATATCAGCTACAAACGTTCCTTGTTGTAGCAGGTAGCTGTTGCGTGAAAGATACGTTGTGAAGGGAAGTGCTTGTTCCGCCCATGTGATGTTGCGATGAATATGTGTGCCCACCATGGCATTGCCGGGTTTGGTATCTAAGGGCTGATGGGTAGAAGTATGAAAGATAAACCGGTTTACACCTTGCGTATTCCAATAGTCGCCAATAAGTTTCATCGAAGCGGGCGATTCAAAAGCACCCCCGGTCCAAGATTCGGTAGCTACAAATTTCTTTCCGTAGATATGGGCAGCCGAAGCTGCTTCGCGGATATCGGATTGATGTGCGTGCAACCGATCGCCCGCCCCGCGATACGCGTGTTCGTCATCCAGATCTTTGGGTGATTTCCAACTGCTGCCATCCGCGGAACCTAAACCTTGCGTCATGCCAAACTCGCCCATCGGAATGTCCAAATACTTCTTGTTAAGCATGGCATCTTGAATGATAGGCAACGAAATTCCCGCGGATTCTCCATATAGTTTGATGCCCTGGGCCCTGGCCATATCGCCCAATGCTTTGTAATGATTTTCTGCGAGCATATCGGCAAGGGTTCTGCGGAAATCCCAAAGGAAGCGATCGCTTATCTCCGCGCTCTTCACAATTCGTCCACTCAACACAGGTAAGTAAGAAGTCATATCATAACCTCTTCGCTTTAAAAATTCTGTGGGTAAATCTTCAGTCCAGTTTTGTGCATCGGCTTCAAAACTATCGGTGAGCCAGTATTGCAAACTTTTTCCATACAAAGGGCCGAGTGCTTGCGCGATAGGATTTGTATACCCCTTATAATATGCTTCCAGATGTTTCTTGCTTAGTTTGTCCACTTCATATCCGATACCTGCAGGAACAGCCGGACTATTTTTGGAACCTGTTAGTGAGTAACCGATTCGTAAGATCGTCCAGTGACCGGCTGGTGCATCCCACGTAAGGGTACCATCGGTTTTCATTTTATCGGTAAGGTCGAATACACTATGGATGGACGATGATTCAGAAACAGGAAGCGTAGCCAAAGCTTCAAGATCAAACATGGGTGCAAAGTGAGCTTTATCCTCCCAGCGGTTTACACGCGCCTCACTGAAAAACTTTGCTTCGGTTACATTCATGGTGGTAGGGGCGGGTCCAAAATATCCGGCCGATCCGAAATCACCTACTGTGGTAAGTCCCGAACCTCCAGTAAAGGTGATGCGATAATATCGTGCACTTACTTCGGGAAACGTGTAGGTGCGCACAGGAATTGCGCGAATGTCATGCTGCGGGCCGGGTAAGGAAAGAATGGTTTTAAAGGTTACGCCATCGTCACTCACTTGTACATATCCAGTGGTAACATCTTTGCTGCCAAAACTGTTTGTTAACGCAGTAGCTAAAGAAAAGGATTGTGCTTTGAAAGGTTGAATAAATTCGAATTGTATCCAGACATGAGATTCCGGTTTGGGCAGAGGCAACTTTATGCTGGAGGTGAGATCGTCATCCAGCAAAGCGGCAGCCTCAACTGCTCCGGCACTCGAAGTTACCTTGGGTTTCAGGTCCATCATCCTCACCTCATCGTTGGGTGCATTAAAAGCTATCACTTTATAATCTTTAAAATAGGTAGGATCAGGCTTAGCATTTGCCGCAGACAGAAATCCTCCGGGCCGGCTAAGATTTCGGATGGGCCCGTTGTTAAAAGGTGGCGCAGGAAGTTGCCCGGAAAATTTCTTGCCTCCTGCAACGGATAATTCACTCCACACCACTTTCTTAATAGCTTCTTCGGGTTTCACCCATGGGCCACCGGTCTCACTCCAGCCGGCAGAAGTTACCATCGTCATTTCCAATCCAAGTCTTTCTGCTTCGGCTGCCGTGTGACGAATGGCATCCAGCCATTCGGGCGTCATAAAAACAATTTTCTTTTCAACCACTTGTCCCATTCCCAGACTCACATCAAAAGCCTGAAAGCCGCCAATGCCTGCACGTTTCATCCATTCCAGATCTTTTGTGATTCCTTCTTTGGTTACGTTGCTGCCAATCCAATGCCACCAGGTATGCGGTTTAGCTTCCTCGGGAGGAGTAAGAAAGCCTGTTTTAAGTTCTTCATGAGTTTGTGAAAATGCCGGAACAGCAATCACTGCAAGGAAAAGAATCAGTTTATTCATGTGTTTTATTTTTTTGATTAAGGTCACAGGCCTGTAAGCCATAGTAGTATTTCGGCACGCAGGCATGGAATGGCCATTTCATAGAGTTGGATTTGTTAAGTTAATATTAATCAGAGGACGTTTTTAAACTATCATGTTCCATCCTGTCTCACTCATTTTTTTTGATGAATGGTAGTTTAGCAATTATTGGATCAGGGAATTGGTTTTTGTAGGTTTGACTTCACCTGCGCATGAAATCCAGTGAATTCCAAAACCTGATTTCGATTGACTATCAATCGGCAACACCCAAGTACCGGCAATTGGCTAATTCAATAATGGGTGCCATCCGTGCAGGGCGATTGCAGAAAGAAGATACCCTGCCTTCCATTAATGAATTGAGCTTTCAGTTTGAAATTTCGCGCGACACGGCAGAAAAGGGATATAAGTATTTGAAAGAGATTGGGATGTTGGGTTCCGTGCCCGGTAAGGGCTACTACATAGCCAATACAAACTTTGATCAGGGGTTGAAAATTTTTCTGCTCTTCAATAAATTAAGTGCGCACAAAAAAATCATATACGATTCCCTGATAGATGCCTTGCCCGACACTGCGTCTGTTGATTTTTATATTTACAACAACGATTTCTCATTCTTTAAAAAGTTAATTCAAAATAATAAGGGCGATTACTCTCATTATGTGATCATACCCCATTTTGTTGAGGGCGGTGAAAACGCGGCAGAAATTATCAATACCCTCGATCCGGCAAAATTGATTTTGTTAGATAAACTCGTTGCCGGGGTGGAGGGAAATTTTGCTTCAGTGTACGAAAATTTCGAACAGGATATTTATCAGGCTTTGCTACAGGCTAAAACCCTTTTAACAAAGTATCATACCCTCTCGCTTATATTTCCGCAGCATTCTTACTTCCCGGTTGAAATTGTAAAGGGTTTTGAACGTTTTTGTCGTGAACAGAATTTCGAGCATCAGCTCATACACGATATAACAGATGCCACGCTTAGCCGCGGGGAAGTATATATTAATTTAATGGAAAATGATCTGGTGGTTTTAATTGAGAAAATTATTTCGAAAAAGTTTGTGATAGGCAAAGACATTGGGGTCATTTCATACAATGAAACGGCTCTCAAAAAAATAATTCTGAATGGAATCACCACCATCTCTACGGATTTTCAATGGATGGGAAGGAAGACTGCGGAGGTAATTGTGAAAAATACGAGCGAGCATGTCGCTATCCCTTTTTACCTGACTTTGCGGAACTCGCTTTAGCTTGTCGTTTGATCTTTCGGATAAGCGCCCAATACGCACTTCCATATCCAACCAGAATTTCTTCCCTGGGTTCTATATCGCGCGTTGCTTCAATAAAGCACCGGGCCCCTTCGCTCACATATTCCGAATTATTAGTCAATCCTTTTTTTCGGCTTAACCCCCGGGCATCGTTGGCGTACCGGCCTTTGGTTTTAACGGCCGGCAAAGCATTAATAACAGTGTTTCGGGTAATGTACATCAGGTAGCCGTTGTACCCGTCTTCTGCTTTTACTTCTTTCCAGGATTGTACCTTTCCTTTGTATTCAACAATGCGGGTTCCTTT
>JAEUUB010000644.1 GCA_016787745.1 Cyclobacteriaceae bacterium | reverse complement strand
AATCATCGTTTCCTTTCAGGTTGTGGATGCCAAGAATTTTCCTTCAGCGATTTCAAACTTTGTGATTACAGTAGGCGATCCTATTGTTAAGCTACAAGGGGTTCTTACCACGCAAACGCTGGATGCTGCCAAACCTTATTTGTTGGTGGGTCAGGTGTTTATACCAACCGGAGTTACGTTAACTGTTCCTGCGGGTACAGTAATCCGTGGTGATAAGGCTACAAAAGCGACTTTGATTGTTCAGCCAGGGGGTAAATTAATGGCCGAAGGTACTGCCTCAAATCCAATTGTATTTACTTCTGCCCAAGCCGTAGGTGAAAGAGATCGTGGCGATTGGGGTGGAATTGTTGTTTTAGGCAATGCGTTTGTAAATCAAACTGCTAAGCCCGCCATTGAAGGAATTACTCCTACCCAGACTTTTGGTAGCGTGGCTGCAGACGGAGCCAATCCGGGCACCAATGCTTCAGAGAATTCCGGCTCGCTTAAATATGTGCGAATAGAATATGCCGGGATAGAATTGACACCCAATAATGAGACTAACAGCTTAACGATGGGCGGTGTTGGCAACGGCACCACCATTGAATACGTTCAGGTTTCTTTTGGCGGTGACGATGGCTTTGAGTGGTTTGGCGGAACAGTTAACGGAAAGTATTTAGTATCGCACTCCACCTGGGACGATGATTTTGATACCGACTTTGGCTGGGGCGGGAATGTACAGTTCGGGTTGGTAGTTCGTAACCCGTTCTTTGCCGATCAGTCCGGATCTAATGCTTTTGAGAGCGACAACCAGGGAAATGGAAATGCGATTGCAGGACTTTGTGATGGCACAACCAACACCGGTTGTACCAGAGGTATTTTCTCAAATATTACCGTATTAGGCCCGCGCGAAATTCAAAGCCGCAGCATATCTGGCAATTATCAGAATGCTGCCCACATCCGTAGAAGAACAGCTATCTCAATCTTTAACTCATTCTTTGCCGGTTTCCGTGTTGGCATCCGGTTGGATGATCAGGCTACTCTTGATAACCTGACCTCAGGCGCAGGTAAGCATGCATACAATGTGTTGGGAATCCCTTCCACAAGTGGTACTGGGTCCTCAACAACAGCATCCGATGCATTGTTTGCCACAGGACTTTCGGGTGGCGATGCCTCTGCGATTGCAACCTATTGGACAAACAACAACAACACAACATTCAATAATGTAACTAACGCAAGTACTTATACCGACTTAGGTGTAACAGGATCGTTGTTCTGGGGGGCACAAACATCTTCTAACTATCCATCGAATCCAAACTTTGTATTGGGTGCCGGGGTTGCAGGCGCGAATAACCTGAATAGCGGGGCAAACTTTACCGATGCTAAGTTTACAGGGAATACGTTCTTCAACACAACCGGAACGTTTCGGGGTGCGTTTGGCACAACGGATTGGACAGACGGCTGGTCTGAATTTCAACCGCTTAACAAAGTTTATTAATAGGTTAGGGTTAATTTTTGTGGTGGAGACCTGCCGAAAGGCAGGTCTCCCTATTTTTGCATCAAGCTAGTAACGGACTTAGACATCATGAAACAATTCGGTTCTATAATTCTCACAATTCTTTTTTTGGCAGCGTGTACCAGGAATGATTACACGGTAAGCAAACACCTATCGCCTCAGCAACAAGATGAAATGATGTGGAAGATTATTCGGTATGTGGGGCGCGCACCCGATGGACTCACTTTTGAGGAACGCTTTTATGCTCCCTACGATTCGTTTTACAGGGAGCAGGTCCGGCAACATAAATTTGATGCTTACTTTAAGGAGGGAGCTATGCAATATTTTCTGGTAAGCCGAAGAGCCCCCAGTTTGGTAGACAAACGCGTGGCCATAGGCGGAAAGTTTACCTTGGATGAAAAGGATAAGATCAGCGAATACGAAGAAGTTTTTCGTACCTGGAAAATGATACCCGATACGCTGGCCAAACGCGAAATGATCTTGTTTGATAAGTTTGTGCGAGGCGAAGCACTCGATCCCTACCTTACCAAAAACTCGAGCGGGGTTGAGTACATTGAATTTCCGGATGAGCGCACCTATTTTGATAAGGATGCACGCCAGTGGAAAACAAAGTAATCAATTGATTTTACCCTGCTTTTCTTTGTAGGTAGTCATCACTTTTTTAATCTGATCGGTTACGAGGATAAGCGAATCCTGCGCCTTTTTGTTATTCTCCAACCGGATTCTCAGCGCAGCACTTTCCAGTTTGTTTGCTTCCAGTGTTTTTTCGAGTTGCAGTTTTTCCTGCTCGCTATTGCTGAGTTTAAGATCGAAGTCTTTGGCTTGATTAAGCAACCGTTGTTGTTGTTTCTCTACGGCTGCCAAAGCTTCCTGCGTTTCGTTAATCTGAATTTGTACCTGATCGCGATAGAATTTTACACCAAACTGATGCAACATTTTTTGAAGTTCACGATTCGCATAAGTAACATCTTTGCTATCCCATTCCGAAGGACTTATTCCAATCCAGACTTCGGTACTTTTATCTCCTTCCTTCCGCCCCGCATATACGGTTCCTGAGAAAGTGGTGCCGTTAATGGTAGGCTCTGTTACCGTCATGGGATCGCTCCCCTGCTTTACCTTTCCCATATCCTTTAAAAACCGAAGCCATGCCGCCTGAATGGCCTCTTTTTTACCCTCCAGCGTAGTGGAAAAAACCTCTGTGCTTTCGTTCTTTATTTTTTCATTTTGCTTATTTACGGTAACGGTTTGACTCTGAACTGCACCCGCTACAAAGAGGCAGAAGAGTAAAGAAAAAAACTTATTCATGGTACGAATGTTAGAATGATTCAAAGCTACTAATAATGAGTAAGAAAATATTGATTACCGGACCCTCGGGCCTGATTGGCACCCGACTTACGGAACAACTCTTGCAAAAAGGTTACCAGGTTTGGCATCTTAGCCGAAATAAGAAAAAGGGAATACCTTCTTTTACCTGGGATGTAGAGAATGGCATTATGGACACCAAAGCCCTGGAAGGGGTTGATGCCATCGTTCACTTAGCCGGAGCGGGTGTAGCCGATAAGCGGTGGACAGAATCAAGGAAAAAGGAAATACTTGAGAGCCGAACAAAGTCTTCAGCGCTTTTGTATAAAACATTGGCGGGTGCCAACCATTCGGTTAAGTCAGTGATCTCAGCCTCGGCTATTGGGTATTATGGTTTTGGATTTGGGGAGGAGGTATTTAAAGAAGATAGTCGATCTGGAAACGAT
>JAEUUB010000638.1 GCA_016787745.1 Cyclobacteriaceae bacterium | reverse complement strand
AGCAATTCCTGACAAAGGTCGGGTGCTCAATCAAATTGCGGCCTATAACCTGCAAGCCACAAAGCAAGTTGTACCGAATTGGGTTCTTGATACCCCTGATCCCAATGTGACTATTGGTTTTAAGTGCGAACCTTATGCAGTCGAAATGGTGGTTCGGGGTTATTTGGCCGGCCATGCGGCCCGCGAATACAAAGCGGGGAAAAGAAAAATTTGTGGAGTAACTCTCCCCGATGGTCTAAAAGAAAATGACCAATTGCCGGCCCCGATCATCACACCCACCACCAAAGCGAAAGTAGGTCATGATGAAGATATTTCGAGAGAAGATATTCTGGCGCGTGGTATTGTAAGTGAAAAAGAGTACCAACACCTGGAGGCCTATACGTATGCGCTCTATAAAAAAGGAACCGAGATGGCTGACGACCGGGGGTTGATTCTGGTGGATACCAAGTATGAATTCGGGAAGTACGAGGGAAAGATTTACCTGATTGATGAAGTGCATACCCCTGACTCGAGTCGTTATTTTTATAAAGAAGGGTATGAAGAGCGTCAACGAAAAGGAGAAGTTCAAAAACAACTGTCAAAAGAATTTGTGCGGCAATGGCTCATTGAAAATGGATTTCAGGGTAAAGAAGGACAATCCGTTCCCGAGATGACCGATGAAATTGTGCGGTCTATTTCCGAACGCTATCAGGAATTGTATCGGCAAATGACGGGAGAAGCGTTGGCTCCCGTAAATTATGATTCGCTGCTCGAACGAATTGAGCGAAGTATCGTTAATTACAGAAATTAACTTAATTTTAAGCATTAAAGAGCTCTTATGAAGTATTCGATAGACAAACAAGAAAAATACACGTTGCTTCGGTTAAACGAGGAAAAGCTTGATTCAAGCATTGCACCGCAATTAAAATCGGAAATGGTGACCTTGCATGCCGAAGGGGTAAGAAATATTATCCTCGATCTTTCAGAAGTAAAATATACCGATTCGTCAGGCCTTAGCGCCTTGTTGGTGGGTAACCGCGTACTCCAGGAAGACAACGGGATTTTTATTTTAACCCGGCTTTCCGATCATACCCTGAAGTTGATTAAGATCTCGCAATTGGATAGTGTGCTTAATATTCTTCCCAGTGTTGAAGAAGGGATT
>JAEUUB010000631.1 GCA_016787745.1 Cyclobacteriaceae bacterium | reverse complement strand
AAAGGTATGGAAGGAATTTTTGCCAAAACGACCATTCAGTTATCAATTTCTGAGTGATGATTACCGCAGACTCTATGAGGAAGAACAAAAACAAGGACAATTGTTTACGGTTTTTTCCGGATTGGCGATTTTCATTGCATGCTTAGGCTTGTTTGGGCTGGCCACATTCAACACCCTGCAACGAGTAAAAGAAATAGGAATCCGCAAAGTGCTGGGAGCTTCCGTGCCGAGTATCTTAGGGTTGCTTTCAAAAGAAATTGTTTTGCTGATTTTAGTTGCCAATCTGATTGCGTGGCCACTGGCGTGGTACTTTATGGATCAATGGCTTGATTCATTTGCTTACCACGTTGATATGAATCTGGGCATTTATATTTTGGCGGCAGTCGCTGCGGTTATACTTGCTTTAGTTACGGTTAGTTCACAAACCGTTAAAGCAGCATTTACCAATCCATCCGACACTTTGCGGTATGAATAATTAGTCGGCTTTCATTCGCTTTAGGGCGAATGTGCGAACGATATAGCCCACTACTAATCCAAATAAAGCAAACCCGAGGACGATGAAGAGAAAATTGTCCTCGAATGCTTTTGCCTGTAGATTAAGTAATCGGCCCACCCAATACCCGGTTGTGCTTACCAGGGTAGCCCAAAGTAAACCAGTAAGGATACTATAAAACAGATACGCACCGGGTCGGATGCAACTCATGCCCACCACCAATGGTATAATTACCCGAAAGCCATAAAGAAACCGGTAGCTGAAAAGTATTTGAAGTTTATGCTTATGAAAGAAGAGCGTGACCGGTTTTACCTTGGCTTCCAATTTAGGTCTTTTGGCTAAAAAATATTTACCGTTAAGCCGACCGATGAGGTAATAAATCCAATCGCTGATGAAAGAACCCGAAAAAGCAAAGAGGATTGTTAGCGGGAAATCAAACAGCCCGCGATAGATAAGAGAAGATGCCATAAGGATAGCCGTTTCGCCTTCAAAGAAGGTACCCACCATCAATGCCAGGTATCCATATTGATCTAAAAAATTCTCCATCCTACTTTCATATATCCTCGACCAAAAAAACTTACATAAAAATGAACCAACTATTGAAATAATCGTTTTTTATTCCATTAATTTTGTAAAAACTTTTTTTAAATGCCTTTTATCTGACGATTTAAACACTACGACAGAAATTGAAAACAAC
>JAEUUB010000569.1 GCA_016787745.1 Cyclobacteriaceae bacterium | reverse complement strand
TTTATAAAATTATGTTGCCAGGCGATTACATCGCCTTTAGACTTACAGGTGAGATGACAACCACCGACACCGGATTATCGGAAGGTATACTTTGGGATTATAAAAACTCAGACATTGCTTACTCGTTGCTTGAGCATTATGAAATTGATGCCGCGCTTCTTCCCACTATTAAACCTGTATTTTCAATTCAGGGAACCCTTACCGACAAGGCAGCGGCCATAACCGGGCTTGCGCAAGGTACGATTGTTTCTTACCGGGCGGGAGATCAACCTAATAACGCGTTTTCGTTGAACGTTTTAAAACCAGGTGAAACGGCCGCTACCGCTGGAACATCAGGTGTGATTTACACCGTTACGGATCAAAACGCGTACGATTTAAAATCGAGAGTGAATACTTTTATTCACGTGAGCAACGAGGCCAGTAAAAAGCGCAACGGAGTATTACTTTGCGTGAACGGAACAGGTATTCTTAACAGTTGGTTACGTAAAAATTTAAAAAGCGGTGAGGCCCTGGACTATCCGAAAATGAATGAGATGGCTGCCAAAGTTTCAGTGGGCGCTAACGGTTTAATGATGTTGCCCTTTGGCAATGGGGCGGAACGAATTCTTGAAAACAAAAGCATTCAGGCGTCCTGGCATGGATTAGATTTTAACCGGCATACCCAGGCCCATATTTTTCGAGCTGCGCAGGAGGGGATTGTATTTGCCTTGAAATATGGTTTTGAAATATTACAGACTATGGGGATTAAGTCGAGTGTGATACGAGCAGGCCGCGCGAATATGTTTCTAAGCCCGGTGTTCAGGCAGGCCTTTGTTAATGCGATGGGTGTACCCCTTCAATTGTATGATACCGATGGAGCGAAAGGAGCTGCACTGGGGGCTGGTGTTGGTGCCGGAATTTATGCTGATTTTAATGAAGCATTTCGTGGACTGAATCAGCTTCACGAAGAGGTACCCGAAGAGAAGATGATTAAAGAGTATCAGGCAGCCTATCAGCAGTGGAAAGAAATTTTAATGAGTAAATTATAAGGCGAAAAAATTTAAAACGAATGCATTATGAAAGTTACCAAAGGAAACAAAGAATACTTTAAAGGAATCAGGTCTGTTAAATACGAAGGAAGGGAATCGGATAACCCGCTGGCCTTCAAATTCTACAACCCTAAAAAGAAAGTAGGAAATAAAACCATGGAGCAACACATGCGTTTTGCCATTGCGTATTGGCATACTTTCTGCGGTACGGGGGGCGATCCGTTCGGTCCGGGTACAAAAAACTTTCCCTGGTCTACTGCCAATGATCCTATTCAAAGGGCAAAAGACAAAATGGATGCTGCGTTTGAATTTATAACTAAAATAGGAGCACCTTTCTATTGTTTCCATGATTATGACCTGATCGAAGAAGCTCCGACTCTTAAAGAATCAGAAAAGCGCCTCCGAATTATTGTTGATTACGCGAAAGAAAAACAAAAGGCATCCGGAGTAAAACTTTTGTGGGGTACGGCTAATTTATTTTCGAATCCAAGGTATATGAATGGCGCAGCGACCAATCCCGACTTTAACGTGGTTTGTTATGCGGCCAACCAGGTAAAGAATGCTCTCGATGCGACTATTGAATTAGGCGGTTCCGGGTATACATTTTGGGGCGGCAGAGAAGGATACATGTCACTTCTCAACACCGATATGAAACGAGAACAGGAACACCTGGCCCGATTCCTTCATATGGCCCGCGACTACGCGAGAAAAAATGGATTCAAGGGTACATTTTATATCGAGCCCAAACCCATGGAGCCCAGCAAGCACCAATATGATTTTGATGCGGCCACTTGCTTATCATTTCTTCGCCAGTTTGATCTGATGGAAGATTTCAAACTTAACATCGAGGTGAACCATGCTACTTTGGCAAGTCATACGTTTGATCATGAACTGCAGGTGGCTGCGGATGCGGGTGTGCTGGGAAGCATTGACGCGAATCGCGGTGACAATCAAAATGGTTGGGACACTGATCAGTTTCCAAATAATTTGTATGAAATAACCGAAGCCATGTTGGTTATTTTGCAAGCAGGCGGATTTAAAACGGGTGGCATAAACTTCGATGCGAAAACCCGAAGAAATTCAACCGACCTGGCAGATATTTTCTATGCGCACATTGGAGGTATGGATACTTTTGCAAGAGCGCTTCTTTCTGCACACGCAATTTTATCGGATGGTGAATTTCTGAGATTAAGAAAGGAGCGATACGCTTCCTTCAGTTCCGGAAAAGGGAAACAATTTGCTCAGGGCAAATTGAATTTGAGCAACCTGAGTAGTCTCGCGCATAGATATGGTGAACCCGAACAAATCAGTGGACGACAGGAATATTTGGAGAATATTCTAAACAAGTTTATCTAACACCATTAAAAAGGGGCGCAATCGTTTCCGCTAAAGAAAATTGACTATTTTACGCAAATCCGAATTATCCTT
>JAEUUB010000550.1 GCA_016787745.1 Cyclobacteriaceae bacterium | reverse complement strand
GACCGCACAAGATATAGTAGCCGAAATGACCCGCGGAAAGGGCTTAATTACCCTGGAGGATTTAAAGAATTACGCATCGGCCTGGCGCGACCCCATAGTTGCTAATTATAAGGAGTATAAGATCCTTTCCATGCCCCCCTCTTCGAGTGGCGGTGTATGTCTTATCCAACTTTTAAAATCAGTTGAGCCGTATCCGATAAAATCATGGGGACATAATACGCCTGAAACAATTCACTTAATGACGGAAGCGGAACGCAGAGTTTATGCCGATCGCTCTATTTATCTGGGGGATCCTGATTTTTACAAGGTTCCGTTAAAACAAATGATTGATGACCAATATAACGATGAACGGATGAGTTCCTTTGATCCGGATAAAGCTACGCCAAGCACGGAAATCAAGGAAGGTAAAATTCCAGGCTATGAATCGGAAGAGACAACACACTTTTCAATTGTAGATGCAAAAGGAAATGCTGTGGCGGTAACCACAACCATCAATGGCTGGTTTGGTTCGCACGTTGTTGTGCCTGGTTCTGGTTTTTTCCTTAACAACGAAATGGATGATTTCAGTGCCAAACCGGGAGTACCCAACATGTTTGGTGTGATTGGCGCAGAGGCAAACAAGATTGAACCCAACAAACGCATGCTAAGCGCGATGACCCCCACTATTGTTGAAAAGGACGGTAAGTTGTTTATGGTAGTAGGCACACCAGGTGGATCCACCATTATCACGTCTGTTTTTCAGGTAATACTAAATGTTGTAGATCATGGCATGGGAATGCAGGAGGCAGTGAATGCGAAACGGATTCATAGTCAATGGCTGCCCGATGTTATTATTCCTGAAAAGGGTGCACTCAGCAAGAAAGATAGTTTGCAGTTAGTTAATCTCGGACATAAAATTACTCCTAGAGGAACCATTGGCCGTGTAGATGCAATTTTAGTGCTTCCTAATGGAAAACTAGAAGGCGGTGCGGATAATACCCGTGGAGATGATAGAGCCGCGGGATATTAAGTAAAGAGGCCGTCTCCTATGTTTGTTTACGACCAAATGTAGGAGATGGCCTCTTTAAAAATTACAGTTGCTCGCCAGCCTGAATCCTTTTTGCTACGGCCTGAACTTCATACAAAACCCTTAACAAGTTCCCACTCCACAGGTTTCCGATTTGCTCTTCTGTATACCCCCGCTTAACTAATTCTAGAGTAACGTTAAAGGTTTCGGAAGCATCGTTCCAACCATACACACCGCCCCCACCATCAAAATCCGAGCTAATACCAACATGCTCCAGACCAATTTTTTCAACCAGGTAATCAATGTGATCAACAAAGTCGGCCACATCCACG
>JAEUUB010000538.1 GCA_016787745.1 Cyclobacteriaceae bacterium | reverse complement strand
AACCGCTACGGGGTAGATGGCATTATGATCGGGCGATCGGCCATTGGTTCACCCTGGGTTTTCAATGAGATCAAGCATTATTTTAAAACCGGCACAACGTTGCCGCCACCCGATATGCTGGAGCGTGTAAACATTACACGCAAGCATTTGGATTTTTCTATTCGCTGGAAAGGCGATAAGCTGGGCATTTTTGAAATGCGCAGGCATTACACCAACTACTTCAAAGGCACCCCCGATTTCAAACCGTTCCGTACCCGGTTGGTGGAAGCACCTACGCAAGCGGAAGTGAACGCCATACTCGATGAGGTAGTTGAGGTTTACAGTGGTTTGGTGGAAGCCTGAAAAAATTTAGCAAGAAAGCAGATTTAAAATCCCTTAGGAATATCTTTCTTTGCGCGCTTGCTTGCAAGCTCACTCCGAATGTCTTCACAAAAAAACTTTTCAGCCGTTTTTCTTTTGATCACTTTATCCTTGATATGGGGGACGTCTTTTATTCTGATAAAGCAAGGCTTAAAAGTATTTTCTCCCGAGGTGGTGGGTGCATTGCGGGTAACGGCTGCTTCTCTGTTTCTTTTGCCCTTGGCGCTGCCACGTCTCAAAGAATTAAAGCAGGGCGATCACTTCAAATTATTCGTGTCTGGATTAATGGGTATTTTTTTTCCTGCCTTTTTGTTTGCGTGGGCTCAAACCCGTCTCAACAGTTCGCTGGCCGGAATTCTTAACACCCTTTCGCCACTCTGGACTATGATGATTGGTGCCATGTTCTTTTCGCAACGCTTTCGCGGATATGCCATCGTAGGCATTGTTATATCCTTTACCGGAACCATTCTTCTGGCATTGTCGCGCTCGGGCGGGTCTATTACCGGCTTCAATATGTATGCTCTTATTATTGTGGCTGCGTGTGCCCTGTATGGTGCAAATCTCAATTGGATAAAGTTTAAGATTCATGATTTGGGGTCCTTAACTATTATCAGCGTATCCCTTTTATTTATTGGACCTTTGGCCGCAGGTTATCTCTTTGGGTTTACAGATTTTGTGGAAACCATGGCAACCCAGCCCGGGGTATGGCAGGCATTTGGTTTTATTATCTTATTGGCGTTTATGAGCACCGCCATCGCCAATCTTATGTTCGTTAAGCTT
>JAEUUB010000486.1 GCA_016787745.1 Cyclobacteriaceae bacterium | reverse complement strand
TTTCAATTATTTTAATCCTGCTGAAGGCCACCCATCTTCCCTAAGATCGTTGCCGACCACTTGATTTACAATTGAAGGGGCGCTGGTGAAATCCTGACCCATTGGGCTATTATTTAGTTAAACGGGCTGGTGAGAAAATCTCATCACGGTTTTCATTCAATTAACCTCTTATGTCAGTTTCCACAAGCCAAAAACCGCTAACATTTGCCGCTTCGCAGCGTGAGTTTTCGACAACCTTAAATAAGCGGGTTGCCGACTATTTCAAGACAAATGGACTTAACAAACATGCGAACTTAGAGATGATAATCAAGACATTTATCATGTTTGGGGCTTACTTTATACCTTATGGCCTCATTCTGGCAGGGGTTGTATCGGGTACGGGGTGGTTATTATTATCGGTCATTATTATGGGATTGGGATTGGCTGGTATAGGATTGTCCGTCATGCACGATGCTAACCATGGTGCCTATTCTAAGAAGCCATGGGTAAACATATTTATTGGGTATTCGATGAATTTGATTGGCGCAAACGCGTTTAACTGGAAGATTCAACATAACGTGCTCCATCATTCTTACACCAATGTTCACGAAGAAGATGAAGATATTAGTCCACGGGGCGTGCTGCGTTTAACCCCGCATTCCGACTGGAGGTGGTTTCATAAGTATCAATTTGTGTATGCCTGGTTTTTGTATGGACTTATGACCATAACCTGGATGGTATTTAAGGACTTTACCCGTTTAAATAAATATGATAAAACAGGGCTGGCTAAAATGAACAATGGGCATGTTGGCAGAGAATGGACAATTTTGATCCTGACAAAAGTTGTATATGTTAGCTACATTTTCATTATACCGGTACTGGTAACCCCTTTGGCCTGGTGGCATATTCTTATCGGTATAATTATCATGCATTATATAGCAGGTTTCTTGCTGGCTATAATCTTTCAACCCGCCCACGTAATTGAAGGCACTGAATTTCCGTTACCCGATGATAACCGGAAGTTGGAAAATAACTGGGCCATTCATCAATTAATTACTACGACTAACTTTGGAAATAAAAGCCGTTGGTTTTCCTGGTATGTGGGGGGGCTTAATTTTCAGATTGAGCACCATCTTTTTCCTAATATTTGCCATGTGCATTACCGTAAAATTTCTGGAATTGTACAGGAAACGGCCAGAGAATTCGGGTTGCCCTATAAGAGTGCCCGAACATTTTTAGGGGCGCTGGCAGGCCACGCACGATTATTAAAACAATTAGGCGTGCAACCCGTTTGAATTTTACAGACCAATCTTTTGTTAACAATACGAAACTACATATTTATCCATGAGGCAGTTAAAAATAAGTAAACAGATTACCAATCGTGAGAGCCAGTCTCTCGACAAGTATTTAGTAGAAATCGGAAAAGTAGACCTGATTACGGCAGAAATGGAAGTGGACCTGGCTAAAAGAATCCGTGCCGGTGACCAGGCCGCTCTTGAGAAACTGACCAAAGCCAACCTGCGCTTTGTGGTTTCCGTGGCAAAACAATATCAGAATAATGGATTAACGCTTGGCGACCTTATCAATGAAGGAAACGTGGGGCTTATAAAAGCAGCTATGCGTTTTGATGAAACCCGGGGTTTTAAATTTATTTCATATGCAGTGTGGTGGATCCGCCAGTCCATTTTGCAGGCTTTGGCTGAACAATCACGCGTTGTTCGCCTTCCCTTAAATCGGGTGGGTTCCTTAAATAAAATCTCCCGCGCGTTTTCAGAGTTGGAACAGAAATTTCAACGAGAGCCTTCGCCAGCCGAAGTAGCTGAAATTATGGACGTAACCATCGAAGAGGTGGAAAGCACTATGAGCGTGGGTGGCCGTCAAATCTCGGTAGATGCCCCTTTTGTACAAGGGGAGGAAAACAGATTGCTGGACGTACTGGAAAGTAGCAGTGAGGATACCCCGGATTCTGGTTTAATTATGGATTCGTTAAAGTTGGAAGTATCCAGAGCCTTGTCGACATTGACGGAAAGAGAATCGGAAGTAATCTGCGATTACTACGGATTAAACGGCAGCCACCCGATGACTCTCGAAGAAATTGGTGATAAGTTTAAACTTACCCGCGAGCGTGTGCGCCAGATCAAAGAAAAAGCAACGCGTAGATTACGTCATGCATCCCGAAGCAAGTATTTGAAAGCCTATTTAGGATAGTCGATTTTTGTATATATAAAGTATCGTAAATGAATCAGAAATTCTTTAGTACCAACGGAGGAGAAACCTATGTATCACTGTGGAACAAGTATCGTCCTGCTATACTAAAGTTGATGATGGAATCGGAAAAAGAACCGCAGCAATACCAGTTTTACGGCCACGAATTTAAAGCCTTAAACCCAAAAGAAAAGAAGGGCTATGCGTTTACCATGCAAGCATCCGAAGGTAAGGCTTTGAATAATATTAAAAGTTCGGTAGTGGCGCAGGATTTACTCTACGTGCTGGCCATGTCGAAAAAGGCCACGGAACTGATGGGCGACAACACCTACGAGTTTACACTCGATAAACAATTCAGCTTAAGCGTTACGAAACTAAGTCCTGCAGAATAGCAGGACTTTTTATTTTACCACTTTTACCTTAATGGCATTAAGGCCCTTAAAGCCACGCTCAGTTTCAAAACTAACCGTATCATTTTCCTTAATAGGCACCATTAATCCGTTGCTATGAACGAAAATGCTTTCGCCATTGGCAGAATCTTTTATAAAACCAAACCCTTTAGATGTATTGAAGAAGGTAACCTTTCCGGTTCTTACAGCGCCTGTACTTTGATTAACGGAACCAAAATTGGAAGAGCCAATAACAATATCCTCTGTTTTGATTGCTTTCTTTTTGGTTGGATCGGGAGGGGTGGAGGTGATATTTCCATTCTCATCCACATAGGCCATCATGTCTTCCAGCGAAGACCCCTCCTTCGCATTCGCTTTCCGCTCTTCTCTCCGTTGTTCTTTTTCCTTTCGCTTTTGCAGTCTCTTTTTTTCTAATTCTTTCTTGTTAAACGTTTCTTGCGGTCTGGCCATTTGCTTTAATTATGCTGATTATTTGTTTTATCCCTTGTGATTCGGGATGGGAGTAGCGGGGCTATCTCTTCTCAAAACAGAAAGGACCGTAAAGATAGTCAATTCTTTTTAAAGGTTCGGCAATCTTTGCCTGAGGCCTTAAAGGAAACAATGTTTAGTTTAAATTTGAGTGTTAGTCAATTTACCTGATTCTAGATGATTTCAGTTGTTGGTGTTCCCTACGATAAGGCTTCTTCTTTTATGCAAGGCCCTGCACAAGCGCCTTTCGTTATCCGTTCAGCTTTTCATTCCGATTCCTCCAATTATTTTACTGAATCGGGAGTAGACTTAAAAAACCATCCGCATTGGGTGGATGCGGGTAATATAGTCGTTCGTGAGTCTTCCCCGGTAAGTTCCATAGAAGCAGGAATTGAGAATCTTCTTTCGCAACAGCCAAAAGTGCTTACCTTGGGAGGAGATCACTCCATCACCTATCCGGTACTAAAGGCGGTTGCCAAAAAACACAAAGAACTCAATATTCTTCATCTCGATGCGCATGCCGATCTGTACGATAATTTTGAAGGGGATAAGTATTCCCATGCCTGCCCTTTTGCTCGGATTATGGAAGAAGGATTGGCTGTAAGGTTAGTACAAGCAGGGATAAGAACATTAAACACCCATCAACGCCAGCAAGCAGCAAAATTCGGTGTTGAGGTTATTGAGATGAAAGATTGGAATTCAACCATTCCGTTTAAGTTTCTAGGGCCTGTCTATCTAAGCCTGGACATGGATGCGATCGACCCGGCTTTTGCGCCTGGAGTTTCGCACCACGAACCCGGAGGCTTTTCCAGCCGTGAGGTGATTTCGATAATTCAAAGGCTGAAGGGAAACTTAGTCGGGGCTGATTTGGTTGAGTTTAACCCAACCCGCGATGCCTCCGGGATTACCGCCATGCTGGCGGCTAAACTTTTTAAAGAGCTGCTGGACCGGTTATTGAAAGAATAGTTTGATGACATAATTCATGAGAATCATTTCAGTTGTAAGCCTGCTTGTATTTTTTATTTCATGCCAGCCTACCCGGGAATATGATTTGATAATAAGAAACGCCACCCTTTATAATGGTTCGGGGGAACAACCTTTTACTGGCGATGTGGCCATTCAGGCCGATACCATTGCAGAGGTAGCAACTCTAATCAAGGCAAAAGGAAAAAAGGAGATTGAAGCAAAAGGATTGTCACTCGCACCCGGTTTTATAAATATGCTAAGCTGGGCCGATGGCTCCTTGTTGAAAGATGGCCGATCGATGAGTGATATCAAACAAGGAGTTACCCTGGAAGTTTTTGGCGAAGGCTGGAGCCCTGGGCCGCGAAAGAAGAAGGATGGAAAAGATTCACTATGGACTACACTGGGCGAATACTTTGAAACGCTGGAACGCAAGGGTGTGAGTACAAACTTTGCTTCTTTTGTCGGGGCTACTACAGTGCGCGATTATGTGCTTGGTTTTGAAAACAGAAAACCCAATGCCAATGAACTTGAACAGATGAAGAGATTGGTTGGCACAGCCATGGAAGAAGGTGCGATGGGCCTGGGTTCATCCCTAATTTATGCGCCCGCAGATTATGCCTCTACCGAAGAGCTTATTGAGCTTTGCAAGGTGGTTTCTCACCATGGAGGTATGTACATCACCCATATGCGGAGCGAAAGTGATAAGATTTTTACCGCACTCGATGAAGTTTTCACCATTGCGCAACAAGCTCAGGTGCCTGCAGAAATTTATCATTTGAAAATAACCAATACATGGAACTGGAATAAAATAGATACAGTGCTTTTAAAAATCGACAGTGCCAATCGGGCGGGATTAAAAATAACAGCCAACATGTATACCTACAATGCCAGTGGCACCTCCCTCACTGCACGGCTCCCTACCTGGGTTCAGGAAGGAGGCGCACCAACAATGCGTAAGCGGTTGAGGAATCCATCGATTAGAAAAAAGGTTTTGAATGATTTAGAATTGGGTATTCCCAACCGAAATTCTGATCCGAAGGATGTGATGTTGATTGGCTTTAGGAAAGATTCATTGAACGCTTTGTATAAGGGTAAGCGATTAAGCGAAGTGGCGCTCGTGCACAATAAAAGTGCAAATGAAACAATGTTGGATTTAATTGTTGCCGATAAATCAGGAATAGCCGCTATCTTCTTTTTAATTTCAGAAGAAAATGTAAAGCGCATGCTGGCCTTGCCCTACGTAAGCATTTGTTCCGATGCTGCTTCTATAGCCAGTGAAGAACCCTTTATTCAGGATGCTACGCATCCACGAGCGTATGGAAGTTTTGCACGATTGCTTGGTAAATATGTGCGCGAGGAGAAACTGATGACCCTGGAAGAAGCTATCAGGCGAATGACGGCCTTGCCGGCCGAGAACCTTAAATTAAAAAATCGCGGTCGGATTGCTTCGGGTTTTTTTGCCGATGTAGTTGTTTTCGATCCGGCTGCGATACGCGATCGAGCCACCTTTGATCAGCCCCATCAGTATGCGGAAGGTATGCTGCACGTGTTTGTTAATGGAACGCAGGTATTGGATAGCGGCAAACATACTGGCGCCATGCCGGGCCGTAGTGTTCGTGGACCCGGTTGGAAAACAATTTTCCATGATTGATTTATTCTCCTCTCATTCGCAACAATACGCGGAATTCAGACCCACGTACCCGCAGGCTTTGTATGATTTTATATATTCTCATGTACGCGCTTTCGAAGTAGCCTGGGATAGTGGTACAGGAAACGGACAAGCCGCGCGTGTTTTATCCGATAAATTTAAAAAGGTATTGGCTACCGATATCAGTCGCGAACAACTCGGGCAAGCTTACAAGGCAGCCTCTATTTCTTATTCCTTAGCCGGTGAAAAGACAGAATTTGCCTCCGGCAGTATTGATTTAATTACGGTAGCGCAGGCTATTCATTGGTTTGATTTTGAGGAATTTTACAGAGAGGTTAATCGTGTAGCAAAGGCGGATGCACTTTTGGCGGTATGGGGGTATGGTCTACTTCGAATTAACCCAGACATTGATTTGCTTGTGACCAACTTTTATAAGAATACGGTAGGCCCCTATTGGAACAAACAAAGAAGACTGATTGATGAATCGTATAAATCGATTCCATTTCCTTTTAAGGAAATAAAAACGCCTGAGTTTGAAATTTCATTAACATGGTCCATAGATCAGTTGGAAGGTTACCTAACCACTTGGTCGGCTGTTCAGAAATATATCCGGGAAAATCATGATAATCCCGTTATACCTTTAATGGAAAAAATTATTCCTTTTTGGGTAGAAAAGGCGTTACCTATTAATTTCCCGGTATTTCTTCGCCTGGGCAGGGTAAATCCGCAAAAACCATTTTGTTAAACATCATTTTTTTTCGTACGATCGTTTATCTTAAATTACCTGAGCTAATTCAGAAGATAGTACATCAAATGTATAATTACCGCTATAAGTATATTCATCTGGAGTAAGTGTGCTTGTGATTTCAGAACCTAAAATATTTAACCAATGAAAAAAGAAATTAATCGCAAAGAGTTTGTTGAAAAGAGCATCGGGTTTATGGTAATGGGAATATTAGCGCCCTTCATAAGTAAAGGCAGTGAGCTTTTTCAAAATGAGAAGAAAATTAAAATCGGCTTAATCGGTTGTGGCAGTGTATCAGGCATGTATTTGCCACACTTGTCTAAATCCAACTATGTTGAAATAGTTAGTGTGTGCGACATTATCCCTGAACGGGCGAGCCGAGCAGCGAAAAATTTTAAGGTACCTAATCAATACACACACATTGATCAACTTCTGGCAGGGGCCCCATTCGATTTGTTGGTGAACTTAACGAATATGCAAGAGCATGGTCGATTGAACAGGCAAGCCTT
Organism: Cyclobacteriaceae bacterium; assembly: GCA_016787745.1. Classification (GTDB taxonomy): domain Bacteria; phylum Bacteroidota; class Bacteroidia; order Cytophagales; family Cyclobacteriaceae; genus ELB16-189. The sequence continues at coordinate 2,436 of JAEUUB010000486.1, read as the reverse complement.
ATTGGCCCGTAAGCATGTGTGGAGTGAGAAACCCATGGCTAATACCTATCAAGAGGGTAAGGCACTTTTGGACCTTGCGAAGCAGCAAGGCGTGCGCATCTGGGGGGCGCCTGCCGTGGTCAATAGCCCCCAGTTCGCATACATGGCCAATGCCATAAAGAATGGAAAAATAGGTCGTGTGGCGGCCGCACATGCGCACTATGGTCATCTCGGTCCAACGTGGTCGGCCTTTTTTTATGAGAAAGGAGGAGGTAGTTTACCTGATTTAGGTGTTTATAATCTTGCTACGCTAACAGGTTTGTTAGGGCCGGCAAAATCGGTAATGGCCATGACAAGTATTATCACGCCTGAACGAATGGTTGATGATAAAGGGAAAATAAAAGTGGAAGCCGAGGACAATGCCATGGTATTGATGGAGCATACTAATGGAGTTTTATCACATGTACAATGCGGGTTTAACTATTTTGATCCCTACGGACATGAAGGTGAAGGCCAGGATAAACCTACCATTTCAATTTGGGGAACAAAGGGTAATCTCCAATTGATCGGATATGATTGGGCCCCGTTTGGGGTTGACGTGGCTACTACAGAAAATGAAAAGACAATTCGGGAGTCAACCCGGCATGATACGTATGCCTGGGAAGAAGGGGCCTCTGTGATTTCAGAAAGCATAGCTATGGGCACCGAACCTCTCATTGCTGCCGAGCACGCTCTGCATGTTCTGGAAGTGATTGAAGCAGCCCGCGAATCGCAAGCTACGGGGAAACGCATCCCGATAACTTCTACTTTTAAATTTCCGATAAGTAAATGAGCAAAGTTTGTAAAGTCCATCAGGGCTAACATCAAATTCATAAAGATACATACCATGAAAAAACTTCTGTACCTCTTTTTTTTCCTGTTTGTTTTAAGCGCTTGCCAGAAACAAAAATATCACGTTATTATTCGTGGTGGAACTGTATATGATGGATCGGGTACAGCAGGTGTAGTTACCGATATAGGAATTAATGCAGATACGATTGCCTTTATTGGAGATCTATCGAAAGCAACTGCTGAAAAAGAAATTGATGCCACCGGTCTTGCTGTGTCTCCGGGGTTTATCAATATGTTGAGTTGGGCAACCGAATCGTTGATCGTGGATGGCAAATCACAAGCCGATATCCGGCAAGGAGTAACCCTTGAAGTATTTGGAGAGGGATCATCGATGGGACCGTTGAATGACCGGATGAAAGCTGATGCCTTGGCGGATATGAATCGCAACCCCGATTGGAAATACGAAATTGACTGGACCACTTTGGGCGAATACCTGGAATCGCTGGAGCGCAGAGGCATTACTCCTAATGTTGCTTCGTTTATTGGTGCCACTACGGCTCGTGTGCATGAATTGGGGTATGAAAACAGATTGCCTAATGCGGAGGAAATGCAGCGCATGAAAGATTTGGTGAAGCAAGCGATGGAAGAAGGGGCGCTGGGTGTGGGCGCTTCGTTAATTTATGCCCCTGCTAATTATTCCTCTACAGAAGAGTTGATTGAATTGTGTAAAGTGGCAGGCGAATATAATGGTATGTACATCACGCACATGCGTAGCGAAGGCAATGGAATTTTTGGTGCGGTGGATGAAACCATTCGCATAGCACGCGAGGGGAAGCTTCCCGCTGAGATTTATCATTTAAAGATGGCGGGTAATAACAACTGGTGGAAACTGGATTCTGTGCTGGCAAAAATTGAAAAGGCCAATAAAGAAGGATTAAAAATTACAGCCGACATGTACACGTATCCTGCGGGAGCAACCGGACTGGATGCCTCCATGCCACCGTGGGTGCAAGAAGGTGGAATTAAAGTTTGGATCAAGCGGTTACAAGATCCAAAAACTCGTAAGAAGGCATTGGAAGAAATGCGCAAACCTTCCGATACGTGGGAGAACCTTTTATTAATGGCGGGTAGTCCTGACCGTGTTTTATTATTAGGGTTTGCAAATGATTCGTTGAAACAATTTACGGGAAAGACACTGGCTGAGGTTGCAAAGATTTATGGTAAGAGCCCGGAAGAAACCGCGATGGATTTAGTAATAGCCGACAGTACGCGTGTGGGCACTGCCTATTTTATGATGAGTGAAGAAAACATAAAACGCCAGTTGGCTTTGCCTTATTTAAGTTTTGGATCGGATGCGGAATCACCGGCCACGGAAGGTGTATTTCTTAAATCAAGTACGCATCCACGTGCGTATGGAAATTTTGCACGTGTATTAGGTAAATATGTGCGCGATGAAAAAGTCCTTTCTATGGAAGAAGCCATTCGCAAATTAACATCACTGCCGGCCATCAATTTGAAAATTAAAAAGCGTGGCTTGTTACACCTTGGTTATTATGCCGACCTCGCCATTTTCGACCCGGCTAAAATTCAGGATCATGCCACATTTGAAAATCCACATCAATACAG
>JAEUUB010000468.1 GCA_016787745.1 Cyclobacteriaceae bacterium | reverse complement strand
ATCGATTGCAAAGTTGGCAATTGTTTGACCCCACCACCGTTTTTCATAAAAACCTTTAAAGGTATCATACTGCCAATGATTTAGTGTGGCTTTGGCAGTGTTATTCATTGTAATCAACAGGGCATTATCTTTTTGTGTAATTACTAATTCGCCATACAACGAACTTGTATAAGTACCTGCATAATTACCAAGGGCTTGAGAGGGTTTGGTTCCGGGAACACGAGCGGCTTCCAACTTCTTTTCTTCTAGCTCCCCCGCATCATTCAGTTTTTTGTAAAGGGCATGAAAGTCTGCGCTCCAATCCCGCGTTCCCCCGAGGGCAAAATGGTCAAACGCTTTAAACATGAGCGCGTGTCTTACTTCGGCATGATCTAAATTTCCAAAAACATAAACCGCTAGTTTTGCTGTGGGTAGTTGTCCATGGATGGCTGTTTCTCCGGCCAGACTTCCGGTATGGAAATTTATTTTTTGACCTTTATAATCCTGCTGAAACCAGCCCAAGCCATAAGTTTTCCAATTTGGCTTGGTGAGTTGTGCCGTTGGATAGAACTGACTGGCAGTTACTATAACCTGCGGTTTAAAAAGTTCGTTCCAGGTAGTCGCTTTCACCAATCTACCGCCAGCATATTTACTACTATCCAACATGCAAAGTGCCCATTTGCTCATGTCGTCTATACACGACCATACGCTGCCGGCAGGTCCGATTTCATCTGCGCGGGTGCGTTCAATCACGGTAATCTTACCGTCAACCCAATGATGGGGAAAAGATTGGTTTGCATCCTTTACCTGGCTGAGCAAAGGAAACGTGCGAGTCATCGCTAAGGGATCAAAAATTCGCTTCTGAATAAAAACCTCCCAGGGCATGCCACTCACTTTTTCAATTACTTTCCCGGCCGCGAGATAGAAAATATTCTGATAGATGAAACCGGAGCGCAATGAGTAGCTCGGTTCTACCATCTTCATTTTGGCTAAGACTTCCTCTGCGGGGATATTCATAATACTCCAAAGGAAATCAGCATTGCCAACGCCT
>JAEUUB010000444.1 GCA_016787745.1 Cyclobacteriaceae bacterium | reverse complement strand
AAAAAATATCCGGAGGCTTTATTTTATGGGCAGGATGTGGGTAAGCGGCTGGGCGGTGTTTTTCGGGAGGCGGCAACGCTCGCACAGAAATATGGAGATGAAAGGGTTTTTAATACTCCTATTCAGGAGGCGTATCTGGTAGGGTCAACCGCAGGCATGTCGGCTGTAGGCGCAAAGCCCATTGTTGAAATTCAATTTGCGGATTACATCTGGCCCGCTATCAATCAACTGGTGGAAGAATTATCCAAGAGTTGCTATCTCACAAAAGGAAAGTTTCCGGTGCAATCATTGATACGCGTACCGATTGGCGCGTATGGGGGAGGTGGACCTTATCATTCGGGAAGCATTGAGTCGACCTTATTGACTATTCGCGGGATTAAAGTGGTGTATCCATCTAATGCGGCCGATATGAAAGGCCTGATGAAAGCCGCTTTCCTCGATCCAAACCCTGTGGTAATGCTTGAGCATAAAGGATTGTATTGGAGTAAAGTACCCGGCACACTGGACGCAAAAACAATTGAGCCGGACAGCGAATATGCCATACCGCTAGGAGTTTCCCGAATCGTTCAGTCTGCCACAGCAAGCAAAATCGAGCAGGGGGAGACAGCTGTTATAATCACGTACGGCATGGGGGTTTACTGGGCACAGGCAGCTTCAAAAATGTTTCCAGGTCAGGTTGAAATTCTCGATCTCCGTACCCTCAATCCAATAGATTGGAAAGCAGTCATGCACTCGGTAAAAGTACATGGACGTGCCTTTGTTTTAACCGAAGAACCCCTCTTGAATTCCTTTGCAGAATCGCTGGCGGGAAGAATCTCAAAAGAATGTTTTCAATTTCTGGATGCACCCGTCCGGACATTGGGGGCCGCAAACCTTCCGGCTATTCCGTTAAATGCAGATCTTGAAAAAATGATGCTCCCTAACTCCGATAAGGTTTCAACTGAAATTGGGAAACTCCTGAAATACTAATTATTCAGAATAAGGCATTAAAAAATCAGGGTTAAAACGGATAGCCAATACCAACATTAAAAATAACGGGTTCTCTTTCTGTGCCGAAGGGCTTAAAGAATTTTACCTGATCCAACACAAAGCGGCTTCCCGCTTCACGGCCGGGATCGATTACTTTCATTCCCACATCAAGACGCAGCAATAAAAATGAGAAATCGAAGCGCAACCCAAATCCCGTTCCCACAGCCAGGTCTCTGTAAAAGGATTTGCTGAACTTTGCCGTTCCATTCCAGGGTGGCTTGTTTGTATCGGTCTCATCCGTTTTGACCTCCGTAAAGGACCAAACGTTTCCAACATCCAGAAAGACAGCACCGTTTACAAAACCAAAGAGTTTCTTTCTGAGCTCTACGCTTCCCTCCAATAAAATATCCCCTGGCTTTTCAAAGCTATAATCAAACAAACCATCTTGGGTAGGATCTTCACTAAGGTCGGGGGGCGCACTCCCCAAACCTAATCTTCGGGGCAACCAGGCGCGAACGCTGTTGCTACCTCCGGCAAAAAAGTATTTTTCGTAGGGCAAAACTTCATTCGGACTATACGCATATCCAATTCCTCCGTTAAAACGATACGAGAGTATTGTGTTCTTGTCAATGATCTGACTTCTGCGACTGTCCAGACTCAAACGGAGGTACTGATATATTTCAAGTCCGCGCCTGGCAATGTAATCGCCCGAAGCGATATTAAATAAAGTTCCTCCGGATTCCACCTGCATTCTTAACAGATGGGAGTTCTTCTCTTTATTTCCATAGTTTGAGGGATTCCACGTGATGCCGAAAATCATACTGCTTACAAAGGAGGGATCAAATGAGTTTTTAAGATTGTTGCCATCGTTTTCCTGTAAGTCAGTA
>JAEUUB010000403.1 GCA_016787745.1 Cyclobacteriaceae bacterium | reverse complement strand
AAGCCAGTAGGTTTGCAATACCCGGCTACCATTTTCAATGCTGATTAATGCGCGTCCTTGCGCACTACCCGGAATCACCAGATTTGCTTTTTCTCCAACATTATAAATAGGTTTATCGGAAGAGAAGGAAAGCATGGTGGCGCCTTCCCCATCATTTCGCGCCCTTCCTGCCCAACCGGGCCAATCGATATAAACTACTTTGCCCGTGCTGTGTCCTGTTTCCGGATCGTAGGCTTTTACAAAGAAGCGGCCCCACTCAGGATATTTTATTTTAAAGTTCCACGTGCCTTTCCCATTCTGCGTGCGAATTCTTCCCGTTGAAACCGGCTGCGAATAATTTCCAGACATAAAGTTTACCGACCCCTCCGAACTATCCCACCACCAACGCCAGTCGATCTTATAAATCGATAACTCAATGGTTCTGGATAGCGGCTTTCCATCCACATCCAGGGTTACTATATCCACCCGATGTGTCGTATCGGTGAGCAACATGCCCCGTGCCTTATCCCCCTGCGGCAAGCGAATCCCCGTAAGGAACGGGTACGGATAAAACGGTATGCTGAACCGATCGATGCTGAAATTTCCGCTCTCCTCAAAAACTTTTCCACGAAACACGGCATTGAGCGTTCCCGGTGCTTCGCCATTCACTTCAATATTTGCGTTCACCTGCGCTCTGCCATCGCTATCTGTATATCCATCATAAACAGATTGTGACTCGCTGTAAAAATCCAGAGAAGGATCATCAAACACATAATCCGTGTATTGATCAAACTTAGTAGTACCGCGGGTAAGCAGAACATCAAATTGCGCATGTAAATTTTTTCCGGGAGCTCCGTGCAACCAATTTACTTTCAGGTTGCCACTTACGGTGTTGTTTCCTGCAGTTAGCTTATCGATACCAAAGTCAAGATTAATTTTTAACCGGTTAGGTTTTATCATTTCAATTTTAACAGGCTGTGTGAACTCCGTACCGCCCACTTTAACCCGCCCCAGCCAATTACCCGTTGGAGCATCGGCTGCTGTAGCCGTGGCAAATTTGTAAAACCCGTTTTCTACATTCGATCGTACCAACCGGGTTGTTATCTGTCCTTGTGGATTTTGAAGTTCAAACACCACCGGATGGGTAGCCGGCAATTGTTTCAATTTGTCTTCGAGAATAAAACTCAGGTATAAGGAATCGCCTGGTCGCCAAACACCCCGCTCGCCATAGATAAAACCT
>JAEUUB010000346.1 GCA_016787745.1 Cyclobacteriaceae bacterium | reverse complement strand
GAAGCCATTAAACAGCTGCGCCCCGAGGTTGATATTTATTATGTAACCGATACAGCGGTTCAAAGTTTGCCGGACAATTCCATGAAGATATTCGAGCGGATCTTCTACCGAAAAGAAGACTCGCAGGAGTTGCATCTTAGTTTGATTCGCGGAATCAAAGATCGCTATGAAACACCTTTCTATACTGCCTTAAAGGAGTATAGTCAAAAACCGACAGGTGTTTTTCATGCGATGCCTATCTCGCGCGGTAATTCAATTTTCAAATCCAACTGGATTGATGACTTCGGGGATTTTTATGGCCGCAATCTTTTTCTGGCTGAAACCTCATCCACTACAGGCGGTCTTGATTCATTACTTCAACCAACAGGCCCGCTAAAGCGAGCACAAGAGTTGGCCTCGGAAGCCTTTGGTTCAAAGCGAACGTACTTTGCTACCAATGGCACATCAACATCCAATAAAATTGTGTTGCAAGCTTTGGTAGAACCTGATGATGTTGTTCTCATTGACCGCGATTGCCACAAGTCGCACCACTACGGCATGGTGTTGTCAGGTGCTTATGTAACTTATTTGGATTCCTATCCTTTACAAGAATATTCGATGTATGGTGCCGTGCCGTTGTCTCATATCAAAGAAAGACTTTTGGTGTTAAAGAAAGCGGGCAGGTTGGATCGTGTTAAGATGTTGTTGCTAACCAATTGTACGTTTGATGGTGTAGTATACAATGTGGAGCGGGTGATGGAGGAAGTGTTGGCCATTAAACCCGATATGATTTTTCTTTGGGATGAAGCCTGGTTTGCCTTTGCAGCGTTTTCACCTACGTATCGCCAGCGCACCGCTATGTATGTGGCCGATAAACTTTGCCAGAAGTATAAAACGAATGAGTATAAGGAGAAGTACAAGAAACATTTGATTGAAGTCAGGAAGAAGGGTGCGGATGCAACACCCACTTTGCCAAATCCGGAGTTGGTGAAGATCCGTGTGTATGCAACACAGTCAACTCATAAAACACTTTCGTCTATGCGCCAGGGGTCGATGATTCATATTTATGACGAGGAGTTTGAGCGCAAAGCGGAGACTTCTTTTCATGAAGCTTACATGACGCACACCTCTACGTCAGCAAATTATCAAATTCTCGCTTCGCTGGATATAGGTAGAAGACAAGTTTCTTTTGAGGGCTATGAACTAGTTGAGAAAAGTATTGAGATGGCCATGTTGCTAAGAGCCAAGATTAATGATCATCCAAAACTCAAGAAATATTTCAGAGTACTAACGATTGAAGATCTGATTCCAGATAGACACAGACAGTCAGGACTAGCTGAATATTATAACCCGAATACAGGTTGGCAACAATTGGAAGATGCCTGGGCAGACGATGAATTTGTTTTAGATCCCACCAAAATAAATCTGCACATCGGTAATACAGGTGTGGATGGTGATACTTTTAAGAATAAGTATCTGATGAATCAATTTCATATTCAGGTAAACAAGACTTCGCGCAATTCCGTGTTGTTCATGACGAACATTGGTACCACACGTAGTTCAGTGAGTTATTTAATTGGTGCGCTGTTAAAAATTGTTGATCAGATCGATTTACAGTTTGATTCTCTTAATCTGGAGGAGCATCGCATTATGCAAGACAAGTTGTATTCACTCACGCAAGAAGCACCTCCGCTTCCTGACTTCAGTTATTTTCATGATTCCTTTCGTGCGGTAGCCGGCATACCCGGTGGTCGCATGCGCGAAGCCTATTTTCTTGCTTATCAGGAAACAAAATGTGAGTATGCAGATTTTGCATCCTGCAGAGTAATGATGCAGGAAGGCAGATCGTTGGTAAGTGCTGCCTTTGTGATCCCTTATCCACCGGGCTTTCCGGTGTTAGTACCAGGGCAGGTGATGACGGAAGAAATACTAAGTTTTCTTGAAGCTTTGGATGTAAAAGAAATTCACGGTTATCGCCCTGAGTTAGGCCTG
>JAEUUB010000345.1 GCA_016787745.1 Cyclobacteriaceae bacterium | reverse complement strand
CTGCTTTAAAAAATCTTTACACGTTTGAGCAATCATCTTTTGCTCTTCATTGAAATCTTCAGGAATAAAAATTTCCTGCGCTTCTGTTTCACGAATCAAAAACTCTCCGCCTTTGATCGCTTTTTTTGTTTCTACTGCTGTCGCCATTTCTTCTTGTTGATTAATTGGTTACTTCAAATTCAATAGTAGGCAGTTGGCAGTGACCAGTAGGCAGGAATACAGCCGACTGCAATCTGCATACTGCCTACTACTTTAGTTCATCATTTCATAAATCCCCGCTACACCCTGTCCACCACCTACACACGCGGTTACCATTCCATACTTTTTGTTTTGTCTTTTTAATTCGTTGAATAATTGCACGGATAAGCGAGCACCAGAGGAACCCAACGGATGACCGACCGCTATTGCGCCACCATTCACATTCAGTTTTGTTCTGTCAATACCCAATTCTTTTACCACTGCCAATGATTGCGCTGCAAAAGCTTCGTTCAATTCGATCAAATCAATGTCATCTAATTTTAGTCCGGCAATTTTCAACGCCTTTGGAATCGCTGCCACCGGACCAATTCCCATAATGCGTGGGTCAACGCCTGCGGTCGCATAACTCACCATGCGTGCAATGGGCTTTAAGTTTAATTGCTTCATCATTTTTTCACTCATCACAGCTACAAAGGCAGCGCCATCGGAAGTTTGTGAAGAGTTACCAGCAGTAACGGATCCGCCTGCCGCGAACACAGGCCTTAGTTTTGCAAGACCCTCAACGGTTGTATCTGTACGAATGCCCTCATCAGTTGCCACAACAAACTCCCGGGTTTTCTTTTTCATGTTCTCATCTACGTAAACTTCTTTTACGGTGATGGGAACAACTTCGTCCTTAAACTTGCCTGCCTTCCACGCAGCAGCGGCTTTCATATGCGATTCATAAGAGAATTGATCTTGCTCTTCACGCGTAATTTTAAACTGCTTACTCACCTCTTCGGCCGTTAAGCCCATGCTTGTATAATACGTTGGATGATTTTTTGCGATCTCGTAATTCAGGGCAGTCTTAATTCCCATCGTAGGCACAAGCGACATCGACTCAGTACCACCGGCAATTATTATATCAGCTTGGCCAGCCTGAATGCGGTGGCTCGCGATGGCGATTGTTTCCACCCCTGATCCGCAATAACGGTTTACAACCATGCCCGGAACATCCAGGCCTAAGGCAAGCAACGAAATCATGCGACCCATTTGCATGCCCTGCTCAGCCTCGGGCACAGCATTACCAACAATAAGGTCATCCACCATGTTGTTTTCGAGTCCGGGAATAGACTTCACCAAATGCTTAATCACATCAGCGGCTAAATCATCGGGTCGAGTAAAACGAAACCCGCCTTTTTTTGCTTTCCCCACTCCTGTTCTGAAACCTGCTACAATGTACGCGTCCATGTCTCTACTTTTTAATTTGTTGTTATCTTTTAAGTTGGCAGTAGCCAGACGGCAGTAAGCAGTCTGGACCACTCTGTTAAATTTGCTTCTCTAGTTTAGATTCTTTTGGTAAAAATTTTTCAGGGCTTTCAATCATGCTGTTAAGCATTCTACCAACCTCTTCAGCTAGTAATTCCAATTCTTGAGCTTCTTCGGTTACGATGTAATCGCAGGCCAGGGAAAATTCTAGCCAAACAATCGTTTCACTATTTTCTCCATCGGCATCTGATATCTTATTAACAAAGTAAGCCTGGTATTTTCTCTTTCTATAAGCTTCTGCTATACAAGAACAAACGGATCGGGATGATCTTCTTATCTGATCCACTAATGCATACTTTTCCTCTTTGGGGAATTTCTTTGTGATATGAAATAATTTCATCGCCAAAGCAAATGCCTTTTGATATACTATTAAATCTCTATATCCTTTTGACTTGCCCATAACTTATTGTTTTAAATAAGCTCAACTGCCAACTGCATTACTGGAGCCTGCCTACTTAATTTCTAAGCGGTTTTCCCCCTGTCAATATCGCCTGAATTCTTTCCAGTGTTTTCTTCTCACCCGTTAGTGATAAGAATGCTTCACGCTCAAGATCAAGTAAGTATTGTTCGCTTACTTCTTGTGGAGACGTTAAATCACCACCACACATAATGTTGGCAATCCACTTCGCCACTTTGGCATCGTGCTCACTGATGTAACGCCCCATCAACATGCCCTGTAATCCCGCAAGGAATAATGCCTGCCCACTGCGACCTTGAACTTTTATGTTTGTTGCTTGCTGTGGCATCGTGTATCCGGCTTCGACTAAATCAAGTACAGCCTGTTTTGCATCAGCAATCTGCCGATCCTTATTCATCGAAACCCGATCTACCTTTTTAAGAATACCAAGTTCACGCGCTTCTTCAGCGGAAGTTGCAACCTTAGCTGTCGCGATGGTCATGAATGCATTTTGAAGTGCGTTGAGTTCAACATCCCCATCCTGCAAAGCATCACTTACTCGTTTTGTAAATTCTTTTGTACCTCCACCGCCAGGTATCAGTCCAACACCAACTTCCACTAACCCGATATAGGTTTCAGCGGCAGCTTGAGCAATATCTGCATGCAAGGTCATCTCGCAACCACCGCCAAGGGTTCTTCCTTGCGGAGCAACAACAACAGGAATGGAAGAGTAACGAATGCGCATGACTGAATTTTGAAAAGCCCTGATCATAAAATCAATCTCATCATAATCCTGTTCGATGGCATACATGAATACCAACCCTAAATTCGCGCCAAGCGAAAAGTCAGCACCTTGATGACCAACCACCAATCCTTTGTATTCCTTTTCGGCCAGATCAATAGATTTGTTCAAGCCTTCAATCACGCTGCTTCCAAGTGTGTAGCTCTTCGAGCTCCAGCTGAAGTCAATAACGCCATCACCAATGTCAGTGATTTTTGAATCCGCATTTTTCCAGACAACATTTTCACTTTTGCTTTCAAGAATGATAAAGCTTTCGCGACCCGGAATTGACTTATAGGTTTTTGTTGGAATGTCGTAATACTTTTTAATCCCGCCTTCTGTTTTATAAAATGATTTGTTGCCGGCCCCTAACATGTCGTACACCCATTGATTGGGTTTATACCCACCAGCCTCCATCAACGGAATACTTTTTTCAACACCAACCGCATCCCAGGTTTCATAAGGCCCAAGCTCCCAACCAAAGCCACCGCTCACTGCATCATCGATGCGGAAAAGTTCATCACTGATTTCAGGAATGCGGTTGCTTACATACTTAAACAAATCGAAAAACATATCGCGATAAAAATCTCCAGCCTTGTCTTTACCGGCCAACAAAAGTCTAAACCGATCTTTCAGGTTATCGATTGTCTTGGTGGTTTCCAGCGTAGCAAATTTTGCTTTTGCTTTGGGTTGATATTCTAAGGTTTTAAGATCGAGCGTAAGAATTTCAGTTTCGCCTTTGGCATTTTTAGTTTTTTTATAAAAACCCTGACCGGTTTTATCACCCAACCATTTGTTCTGTTCCAGT
>JAEUUB010000334.1 GCA_016787745.1 Cyclobacteriaceae bacterium | reverse complement strand
AATCAGAAATCAAACATTAATTGTAAATTTGCCAGGGAAACCAAAAGCCATCCGTCAGTGTTTAGATGCAGTGTTTCCAGCCATTCCCTATTGTATCGACCTTCTGAATGGCCCTTATATTGAATGCAGACCCGAAAATATCCAGGTTTTCAGACCCGCCTGAAAACCTCATAATACTAAAATTATGGCAAGAATAAAGTATTACTACGACACTGAAACCTGCAAGTACGAACGAATTAAAACTTCGACCGGGGATATCGTGCTTAACACATTGGGCATTATTTCACTCACCTTAGCCATGGCCGTAGGCTTATTAATTCTCTACAGTTCTTATTTTGAATCACCCAAGGAATTAATTCTTAAAAATGAAGTAAAAGAAATGGAATTCTATTACGAGAACCTGCAGGCTGAGGTTGAGAACCTTAAGAAGCAACTCGCGAATATGGAATACCGCGATGATAATATATACCGTGTAGTTCTTGGAGCTGAGCCGATTGATAAAGGAATTCGCGATGCAGGCGTTGGCGGGTTGGATCGCTATGAGGACATTAAAAATAAAAATACAATTCATGAGGATATCATCGTGTCGCTGAGCGAAAGTGTGGATAATCTCAGAAGAAAAATTTATATAGAATCAAAATCGCAGGACGATGTTGTGGAACTGGCTGAAAGCAAAGAAAAATTATTTGCCTCTATTCCGGCTATCCAGCCTGTCGCAAACAAACAACTTATCGCTCTGGCTTCGGGATTCGGAATGCGAATTCATCCAATTTATAAAGTAAAAAAAATGCACACAGGCATCGACTTTGCAGCTGCCATTGGAACTCCCATTTATGCAACAGCCGATGGTGTGATCGACAAACTGGATGTTAGTTTTAGTGGCTACGGAAAAATGCTGGAAATTGATCATGGATTTGGCTATCGAACCCGATATGCCCACATGCATGGGTTTGCCGTAAAGCAAGGTCAGAAGGTAAAACGCGGAGACCTGATCGGATATGTGGGGGATACGGGCCTATCCACAGCGCCCCATTTACATTATGAAGTATTCGTAAATGGCAGTCATGCCAATCCAGTTCATTACTTCTTCAACGATCTCAATCCGGCAGAGTACGAAAAAATCATTGAGTTAGCCTCGATCGAGAATCAGTCACTCGGCATGTAACCAAGGATCATTTCATAAAATTTACTTTTCTTGATTGAGTTTGTATCTTTAGGAGATACGATGGCATTCAAGAATGAGATATAAACTGATTATTGTTTTTCTTTGTGTATTTCTATCGCGATGTTCTGACTTCGAACCATTTGAAGGAATAAAAATAAGTCAGTACGCCAGCAAAGTAATTCGGTTCAGTTCTCAGTACACCTCCACTTCCTGGTCCGCTTCTCAAGCGCTTGGAGAGCCCGATACGTATCCGAAGTATGGTGATTTTACAACCGCATGGGCTTCGTTAACGGAGGATGAAAAAAGAGAGTACTTGGAATTAGGGTTTGATACATTACAAACCGTAAAGAAAATCGAAATCTATGAAACGTGGAATCCCGGGGCGATTGACTCCATCTATTTACGGGATGCCAGCAGTAAAAAATGGACGGTAGTTTACTCCAAGTCCATTAAAAATCTTCCTGGTACATCAAGAATTTTTACGATTCAACTCATTGAAACACCTTATTTTGTTGATGCAATCCGGTTGGCTATAAATAGTAAGGAAGCAAAGGGCTGGAATGAAATAGATGCCGTAGCGATAACAGGACAAAGAAAATAGAAATATGAAGATCAGCAAGGGGCTTTCTTTCTCCAATTTGATCAACCCTCCGTTCGCGATGGGTTTGATCACGATCGTTCAACTGCTGTTCATTAGCCATTCAGGATTTGCGCAAGGATGCAGCGATGCAGGATTTTGCACAATGGGGGCTATGAAGCCTGATCAACCTTTCAATAAAAAGGTTCCCATAAAATTACGATCCATGGAAATAAGTTTCTATCGGGCTAGCACTACGCTTTCCCCGAAAATATTCGTAGCTACGGCTGATTTTAGTTTTAATATTATTGATAGTAAAACCTTCTTTCAGGTTAAAGTTCCTTACCAGGCAGTTAATGGAAATTTTGGAAACACGGCCAGCCTGTCGGATCTTTCGCTCTGTTTAACCAGAAATCTATATTCATCTGAAAAATTTGACATAAGTTTTTCGGTTGGTGGAAAAATTCCTTCAAACAATTCCAATTTAAAATCAGAAGAGAACGGACTCCCCTTCCCTATGTACTATCAAACCAGCTTGGGCACGTACGATTTTATAACGGGGATTTCCCTTGTAAATAAAAAATGGCTGGTAGCCACCGGTATTCAACATCCATTCAATCAAAATAAAAATCAATTTACCTGGAGTGCCTGGATACCCGTTTACAACAACGGTGAGGGGGAAGATTATGTAAGGGACTATGATCCCTGTTACGAGCTTAAACGCGGCACTGACATTATGTTTAGAGTTGAGCGAAATTTCCGATATGCCCGATTTAACTTTTCGCTTGGTTTACTTCCCATTTTCAGAATTAATAAAGACGAA
>JAEUUB010000329.1 GCA_016787745.1 Cyclobacteriaceae bacterium | reverse complement strand
GGCAACTTTTTTTGATTGGATGGTTTGTATTTTCCTATACTTCTTCCGCATGTTTTGGGTAACGGGTGGCTACCACCGCTACTTCGCGCACAAGTCGTATAAAACCTCGCGGTGGTTTCAGTTTGTAATTGCTTTTATGGCCCAAACCACAGCGCAAAAAGGAGCGCTCTGGTGGGCAGCACACCATCGTCATCATCATCGCCACAGCGATACCCCCGCAGATCCACACTCCATGAAAATTTATGGATTCTGGTATTCGCACATCGGTTGGATTGTGGGCCCTGATTTTAAAAAGACAGACTATAAAGTAATTGGCGATTATGCCAAGTACCCGGAATTGGTTTGGCTGAATGAACATTACCTGGTAGCGCCTACTTTTTTAGCGATACTGGTTACTGCTTTGGGAGGTTGGGTGAATGGTGGAAGTATTATGGCCATGTTTACCACAGCCGGATTGAGTACATTATTTATTGGGTTCTTTTTGAGCACCGTCATATTATACCACGGTACTTTCTCGATCAATTCGATCATGCACAAGTTTGGCAAGCCCCGCTACGAAACCGGTGATGAATCGAAAAACAGTGTGGTGTTAGCATTGGTTACGATGGGCGAAGGCTGGCACAACAATCATCACTATTATGAAACGGCTGCACGCCAGGGTTTTTTCTGGTGGGAAATTGATATTACTTATTACATATTAAGAGGGCTTGCTGCAATTGGCCTTATCTGGGATTTGAAAGGAGTACCGAAGCACATCCTGCATTCAAAAAATAAAAAGCACGCGGCTGAGTTGAGAAAGAAGTATGAAGCGGAGGCAGTGGGCGTATCAAATGAATAGCGGCTGTGGTTGTCTCAAAAGTCATTCTGTCATCGCGGCCCTGCCTGCGCGTAGCCCCGCCTGTGTATAACTTCGTGGGGGCAGGCGGTTTGGCAAAGGCAGGCCCGGAATGAACACTCCGATTTGCTTGACTCTTGAGACAACAATCATATTATCTAATTTATGTCGAAATCTAATGACGAGATCTTTTTAGAAAGTGCTATCAAACTCTTTCACTATTATAAAAAACTAGGCGAAGGAGCTATTGCACAACTAAATGATTCAGAGGTTCTTCTTCAACCGAGTGAAGCAAGCAACAGCATCGCATTAATTGTTCACCACCTTAGTGGCAATATGCTTTCGCGCTGGACAGATTTTTTAAACTCGGATGGAGAAAAACCCTGGCGAAATCGTGAAGCGGAGTTTGAAGAATCGTATCCTGATAAAACGGCTATGATGATGGCCTGGAGTAAAGGTTGGGATTGCTTACTAACAACCCTCGAAGCGCTAACACCGGAAGATCTTTCGAAGATAATTTATATCCGAAACGAAGGCCAATCTGTGTTAGAGGCTATTCAAAGGCAATTAGCGCATTACTCTTCGCATGTGGGACAAATTCTATTTCAGGCGAAAGCCATTAAGGGAAATGATTTTAAGTCATTGTCTATACCCAAAGGCGGCTCCGATTCCTTCAATAAAGAAAAATTCAGCCAGGAGAAATCGCGCAAGCATTTTACGGACGGATTAAAATAGAAATTAAAACCCATCTCAAAAATAATTGGTCATTGTGGGCATCGACCCACAATCCCATTCAGTGCATCTAATCAAGATTTCGGATTAAATCTGGAATAGATGCTTTCAAAAGTATTCTTGAGATGGTTCTAGTCAATTCCGGTAAATAGCCGGTTCCACCTCACCTTATGTAAAAGATCTCCATCCTTGTCGAAAGACATCCAGATAAACAACGGCTTTCCAAGAATGTGATCTTCCGGAACAAAGCCCCAGTAACGCGAGTCTAGAGAGTTGTCGCGATTATCACCCATCATAAAATAATAGTCCTGCTTAAATTTATAGGTTTCAACTGGCCGTCCTTCAATCGTTAACTCTCCTTCTTTTATGCTCACCTGATCATATCCTTCATACTTTTCAATGATTTCACCATAGAGAGATAAAGTAGAATCATTTACCATCATAGACATACCTTTTGCAGGAATTCGAAGGGGGCCGTAATTCTTGTCGCTCCATACTTGATTCATGGCAAGCGGAAACAACGGAGCGCCCGCTCCACCCGGAGCTTCCTCGACAGATAAAATGAACGCTTGTGATTTTACTTCGTCAAGTTGGTTTGCTGTTAGCAGCATTCGGTAAACGGCTTGGTTTTCTGAATTACTTCCCAGAAACGTATAGTCTTCACTGTCTAACCCTAATCCCGCCAAGGTTCTTTTATGCAACTGATCTTTGGCCTGAACCAGATAGCCGTATTTCAATCCTTCTGGATTTCGTGAAACTTCCCCATTTACAAATAGTTGTTTGTCTTTAATCTCTAAAACATCACCCGCAACAGCTACGCAACGTTTTACGAGATATGTTTTTAAGTCGATAGGTCTTTCTGTAGGGTCGAGTAAATTTTTTGGAACATTAAACACAACGGATTCTCCGCGGTTTACTTT
>JAEUUB010000947.1 GCA_016787745.1 Cyclobacteriaceae bacterium | reverse complement strand
GGCTTGTTTCTGGTGTTCAGAACCAATTCATCATACGATCGGTGGTGGGAGGGCCGTAAACTCTGGGGTAGTCTGGTAAATAACACCCGCAATCTGGCTTTAAAGGTAAACTCGTTTATTGATCCTGCCGATCAGGAAACCCGGGTTTGGTTTGCCAGGATGATTCCAAATTTTGTGTTTGCAGTAAAAGAACATTTGCGTAAGGGTACCAAACTGAGCGAGCTTGAAATTGTGGATGATCGTTTTCTTGAGAATCTGGCAGATATAAAACACGTACCCAACAGACTTTCGTCAATGATGTACCTGCGCACCAATACCTTATATAAGAAAAATCAAATCAGCGGAGATCAGCTTTTTTTGATGGATAAAGAATTGAAAGAGTTTACTGATATTTTAGGAGCTTGTGAACGGATTAAGAACACACCTATTCCTTATAACTACTCCATGTATATCAAACAATTTATATTTATCTACCTGATTACATTGCCTTTTGCTTTTGTCACCACTTCCGGATACCTGACAATTCCTATTGTTATGCTGATAACATTCGTTTTGCTTAGCGTTGAGTTGATTGCGGAAGAAATTGAGGATCCTTTTGGCCGGGATATAAATGACTTGCCAACCGATGAACTGGCTGATAAAATAAAGGCCAATGTAAATGAAATCCTGTTACCTGATAAAAAACTTATTTAATCGGAGAGTAGCGTAACAAGAAAGTAAAGCACGATTAACAGAAGCATAACTACGTACATTACCAGGTCTACCCGCACGTATTCTTTATGCTTTTGATACAATTCTTTTAGTGCCTTGAACATTTTATTTGATTGAGAAGTAGGGGTTTGGTAAAGATGGATTGTCCTTAATTCGTAAAGTTATAAATCGGATGAAATATTTTTTTTTACAAAGGTAACTTAATAGAAATGATTTCGTTCTTACACTTTTAGCGTTTTCTGCATGAGACTTCTATGGTTTGCCTTTCTAATCAGTCCAATCTTTTCCATTGCTCAACAAAAGTTTACCCTTAGTGGCTACGTAAAAGATGCCGCCAATGGGGAGCAATTAATTGGGGTAACGGTTTTGGTTCAAGGCCAGGGCCTGGGCACCACGACCAATGCCTATGGATTTTACTCTATAACGCTTCCTGCGGAAACTTATTCTATCCAATTTAGTTACGTGGGCTTTGTAACTCAGACACTTTCTATAGCGCTTACTAAAAATGTGGAGCAAAATGTCGAGCTCCTCAGTGAATCGACTCAAATGGAAGAGGTGGTGATTACCGGAGAACGAATTGATGCCAATGTTACTGATCCCCAGATGAGTAAGCGAACCATTGATGTAGGTCAGGTTCGCAAACTACCTACGTTTATGGGGGAAGCGGACATAATTAAAACCATACAAATGCAACCTGGAGTGATTATGGCCGGGGAGGGAAGCAGCAGTTTTTTTGTTCGCGGGGGCAGTGGCGATCAAAACCTGATTTTAATTGACGAGGCTCCCATTTATGACCCCTCGCACCTATTTGGATTATTTTCAGTTTTTAATGCAGATGTTCTTAAAGGCGCTGAACTTTACAAAGGGGGTATACCCGCCCGATACGGTGGCCGCCTTTCCTCCATTTTAGACGTAAGAACAAAAGACGGCAACAATAAGGAGTTTCAGGGCAGTGGCGGAATAGGAACGCTGGCCAGTCGCTTTATGGTGGAAGGCCCCATCCGAAAAGAGAAAAGTTCTTTCCTTGTGTCAGGAAGACGGTCGTATATCGATGCGTTCTTAAAACTCGCTAATAATGAAAACTCGGTTTTCTTTTACGATGTCAATGCCAAAGTGAGTTGGAAGTACGGAAATAAAAATCGCTTCTATACAGCCTTCTATGCAGGCCGCGACCGTTTTGATATCGATAACAATTTTGGCTTTGAGTGGGGCAATGCTACGGGAACCTTCCGCTGGAACCATCTTTTTAATGATAAGTTGTTTTCAAATTTGTCTGTAATAGGAAGCAATTTTGATTATAAACTTCAGATCAATGATCCCGTGCAGGGGTTTGACTGGACCTCCAATCTTCAGCAGGCAAGCATTCATTACGATTTTAATTATTATATAAGTCCTAAGCACGAAATGAATTTTGGATATCAGCTTAGTGGCAGGAGATTTTCACCGGGTACAATTTCTCCCACCAGTTCCACATCGGCCTTTCAACAGTTGGCTCAGGAGAAAATGTATGCCCTGGATCACGGGCTCTATGCGGACTATCAACAAAAACCGAATGATAAAATTACGCTCTCCTATGGATTGCGACTTTCTGTTTTTCAGAATGTGGGCAAAGCGAACGTAGTACTTTATCAGGATCCGCTTGACAACGTGAACATAACACGCATCGATACATTAACCTATGATCCTTGGGAAACTGTGGTGTCTTACGTAAATCTGGAACCGCGCTTCCTTTTTCTGTATCAACTCAACGCCTTCAGTTCTTTAAAAGCTTCGTACAATCGGATGGTTCAGAATACGCATTTAATTTCGAGCGGCACCTTACCCTTACCTTTCAATACATGGAGTCCGAGTAATTATTATTTAAAACCACAGGTAGCTGATCAATATGCCATCGGGTATTTTCGGAATTTTAAAGATAATCGTTATGAGTTTTCTACAGAGGTATTCTATAAAGACATTGATAACATTACCGACTTCGCAGATAATGCTCAACTCTTTTTTAACACGGATCTATCAACCGAATACAGGCAAGGTACCTCGAACGCTTATGGTATTGAATTTTTAGCTGAGAAAAAGCGCGGACAGGTAACCGGATTTTTGAGTTACACCTTGTCGAAGGTGATTCGGGATATACCCGGGGTTAATCAAGATCTTGAATTTGTTGCCAACTACGATCGCAGAAATGTGGTCAATCTTGCTGTGCTTTATGAACTTAATCCAAAGTGGACTTTTGGTACCACCTTTAATTACAGTTCGCCACGCCCCATTACTTTGCCAAGCGGGAGTTATCAGTACAACAACTATAACGTGGACTATATTACCGAGCGAAATGGATACAAGTTGCCGGCTTACCATCGTTTAGATTTGTCGGCTACGTTTGATCCGAAAGGAAAAAGGGAACGAAAATGGAAAAGCCAGTGGGTGTTTTCTATTTATAACGTGTACAGCAGAAAGAATCCATTTACGGTTTATACGCGCACCAAGCAGGATAAGGACGGC
>JAEUUB010000319.1 GCA_016787745.1 Cyclobacteriaceae bacterium | reverse complement strand
CACCGGATTGTTAATGGATACATCAGAATACTCCAGCGAATTCGAATAGTTCACTACGGAGTATGCGGAGTTGTAGGCGTGATTGATGGTGATAGATTGAAAGATTTCTTTCAGTCCTTCCAACTTACCTAAGCCGGTATAATCTAATCGCCAATTGGGAATCGGTATGGCGGGAAAGGGAGAAAGGTTAATGGTTTCTGTTGACTTGCCTGTGTACGCAGCAAGGAAGGCGGGAATCAAAACATCCTGCGATTGGGTTTCATACGAGTTGCCTGTGATACGGGTAAAGCGATCTTGCACCAGACCGATGTTCTCTTCAAATTGTTGAAACACGGTTGAATTAATACTGCTATTATTTTTAAAGGCTGTATTTATAGTGAGGATAGAAGTTTTGTAAGAGCCCAGCCTGCTTTGCCCCAGCGATTCGTAAGCAAGTCCCGTGGAATCCATCCGGTAAATTTCCTGATACGATGTCATCGAATTCTTTTTAACATCCAGTTGTATTTTTAAATCGGTAGAAGGTTCCACAGATGCCCGTAGCCCCAAATCCTTTGTTTGATTCTGCGTAAATGGTGTGGTCAGTTTTTGATTGGTTGTTAGCCAGCCATTCTCACCTGCCTTAATCTGGAAATTCGGATCTTGCTCTCCTAATACAAAGCCCCAACCGGGTGCGTTCCAGCCTTTGTCCATACCAAACAAGTAGGGCACAGGAGTAAATCCTGGCAGAATCGTACCTTGATTTAAAGAATAGGTTCCTGTAATATTTCTCAACGACATGATGAGTCGCAACAGACCTTTTACAGCTTTTAACTCCGGAGGTCTCCTTACAGTATCAGGTTGATTGGTTCTTGTTTGAGGAGTGGGTACCGTGGGTCGGGGCGGGGTATTGACCTGTTTCAAAAACCCAATTTTATTATAAAGTTTTACCATATCAATGCGACCACTTAGTGCTTGCTCCTGGCTGTTTTGCACAATGTTCCCCAACTTCAATGAATCGACAGTTTCCAGAGGCCCGGCTTTCCAGTTGTATCCAACGTTGTAGCGATATTCCGCTCCTAACCAATTTGTAAGCGGAAATTTATCTAAAGGCACAGTATAGTTGGCACTGATATTTTGATCGTATGTTTTTGTCCGGCCAAATTTTTTCAGATTGGCGATCACCACATCGAGCGAATCCTGGTTATCTAAATCTCCATCGGGTTCATCGATAATCGCATTGATGCGGGCTGCATAATCCAGCGAAAGGGATTTGGCGAGAGCCCAGCGTACATTGTAGGTACGATTAAAAATAAAAAACTTTTGAAAATTAGGTATTGAATTTTGAGCTTCTGTATTCGAATTGCGATAGGTCATTTTACTGAATGAGCGATCCAATTCGTAGCGAACGGAAAGATTGGAAGGCAAGGGATTGAAATTGAAATCTTTGATCAGTTGCAGAAAAGGAGATGACAAGAATTTTATATTCTTGAACGGTTCAAATCCTTTAAACTTAGGTGAGTATTGCCACACGCCTGCTGCCTTGTAATTTCGCCTTGTGTTTTCCTGTAAATTAAAATTGGTTTGCGTAGCCTCGCTTTGCGCGTACGTAAAAGCAAAATTTTCAATATCGTAAATATGGGCCACGGCATCTTGTTTGGTTTTCACCTTTCGCACGTTGGTAAAGTTTAAACTTCGCCTTATGGATTTATCCCGTATTAAATCCAGATACTCATCTCGCTCGGCTTGCGTATCGAAAGATTTTAGTGTGGCCTCCAGCCGTAAGTCAGGATTAGCCGGATCGTATTTCGGGTTGATCGTGGTTTGTTCGTAACTATAAAACATGGGGATTTTTAATCCCGTCCATTTAGGAAGGAGCTTATCGATATTGAGGTTGGTTGAAATGTCGTAAGAAGTGGCATCACTCCGTGATCGTTCAGAAATTTTTGATTGCACACCTCCATAACCGAATCCTGTATATCGCACCGAGCCAGTAACTGTTCCGAGATCGGCAAGCTTGGCGCTGAGTACGGCATTACCAGCCCAGCCGGCTGTTCTATCGAAATCAGTAAGCCTAAGTTCATTGGCCCACAAACAGACATTATACGACCGGCCATCATTGCGTGGATTGCGTACGCCAATCATCATTAACCGAACCTGGCTGATATCGGGCCGGCCTAAAATTCTGATTCCATGTTTACCGGCAGGGGCGGGTCCTTCCTGCGGATATAAAAGACCCAGGTTATATCCTTCGCGATCGCGTTTTACCTTTAGGGCATATAAATCATCCAGATCAAGATCAATTTGATTCTCTTCTGGCCAGATGGCCTCTACCGTTCGGGGGGCACCTGCCGGAGTAATTTTAAGGGGCAATTCAATCTCATAATAATTTTCATCGAAGTCGGTACCAATTCGTAAAAAAGCAACCAATTCATCATCATTAATTACGTTGGAGGGATTTGTATTGTAGGCACTTAAAAACATTTTTATTCTTCCATAGTTGAAGAAGTCCATCGATACATTTTTAAAAATAGACCGTGCGTCTCCATCCGATAGATCTTTTGCACACAATTGAACGGCCTGTTCGTTAAGCCTGCGCTGCTGTGTAGAGGTATTGTCCCGATCGCGCTTGAGCGGCTCGATATAAGGGGGCTTGATCTCATTGCCAGCCCCGTTTTCTTCCACCCCAACAACAGAAACAGAAAAGTTGTCCTGATCGGGTTCTATGGGTTCTCCAAAGCTGGATTCTTGCAAATTGCCCGTGTATCGTCTCCACCGGTTACCTACCGTGCGAAACTTTGCCAGACGCAATACCACAGGCTGCACAAATCCGGTTAAATACATACGGGCATAACGAATGGATTTAAATCCTTCAAGGTTTCCTACCTTCT
This sequence comes from Cyclobacteriaceae bacterium, assembly GCA_016787745.1. Classification (GTDB taxonomy): domain Bacteria; phylum Bacteroidota; class Bacteroidia; order Cytophagales; family Cyclobacteriaceae; genus ELB16-189. Next base: position 5,162 of record JAEUUB010000319.1, on the reverse strand, counting down.
CATCAAACTGGCGCACCGGAATGCGAAAGAGATACCAGGTAACCTCATCGCCATTAACCAGATTGGTGATTTTATCAACAATGAAATTTTTACCCACCTCCATTTGATTGGGTCTTAGTTCCATGCTGTAAGAATAATATTCTTCCAAATCGCTGATGGTATTATCGGCATTCAGATCTTCGTTATCGGGTATGGTTGTGCTGGATTGAGGTACATTGTTGGCATCTGTTAAAACGGGTGTATTATTTTCAAGCCCGTTGAACATTTTATAACGTTCCAGAATTCCGCTCTTGTCGTCATCATAACTCGGATCTAAAAAATATTTAAAGTCGTCAGCGGTGGGGTCTTGCGAAACGAGTTCTTTTAAGGAAGGATTGAGAATGGAATTCAAATATCCCGAAAACTTATTTCTTTCATACGAGTTATTGGCGCCATCCAAACCCACATCCTGAAAAGGACGACCGTCTGGATTGTTATCAAACGCGTTGTTCAAATATTGTTTGTTGGTAACGTAACCCCAGTTGTTTGATGAAACATTAAAGGAGGTGGTATCCCCATCCGCGGGCAATCCGTTTTCGAAAGCGTGTTTTCCATCTCGCATAAAGTCTTCGGAGATACTTCCCAGATGAAAAATAAGTTTGCCACCCGTGGTGTTAGGCTGTGAGGTCTTTCCGTCATCAATCTGGCCATTCGGTGAATTAATGAATGGATCCATCATCCAGTATTCAAGATATTCAATGTTCGCTTTGTCAAAGTCTACTTCGGAACGAAAGGCAGTGGTAATTCCGCCCCAGTTATCGGCCGGGTTCTTTAGAGTTCCATCGGCATTCAGGTCGGAAGTAAAATTGTAAACACCCCGTTCCGAAGGGTAGTAGGCGAGATCAAAAATGGGTTCAAAGAAGTTTCCCACGTAGGGATCGAAATAGGGAAATATCTCATCGGGTTCCACGGGCCGCACATAATGGTTTTTCAGTGTCTCATCGTTGATATAGTCTGGTTTAAACTGCGAGCTATTGCTGTAAAAAGTATTGTCTACCTGATACCACGCCAATCTGGCGCGCTTGAGTCCGGATCGGGTATCGTCAATGGCGCCATTGGATTGATCAAACTCTCTGGGTACGGAAGCATACTTCCAGGCCTGAGGGTTGATCAGGTTATAGGGAGTGGCCGTATTTTCAAAATCATCAATAAAAGAGGTACCCTCGCCATCCACCACATTGGAGGTACCCGGTAACAATTGGGCAAACTCTGCATTGAGCGTTACGTTAGATTGTTCTTTTGTTTGAATGAAGGGAAGGAGATCAACAAACTTGGTTAAGGCTACGGAGTTTTTACGCAGGTTAAGGTCAAGACCATATTGTAAATTTCGGGCTGGCTCATTGCCGATTAAATTCCGGGTTACAAGAGCCCGCTCGTTGTAGTAGAGCATGGTTGATCCGATATTAATATCGTCACTGAGTTTATAATCGAAGCGTGTGCCCAGCAACGATCGGGTTTGAAATGAAAACGGATCTTGTTGTTCGTAGGTGATGTCTATATCTTTTCCTGAACTTAGAATCCCTTCATTCAGAATGGTTACTTTTCCAAACGTGTAATCCACCGTATAATCGGACCCCTCGCGCAGGGGACTCCCTCCCGAATAAACTTTTACGGAGCCAGGAGATATGTTGAACCCTTGTATAATAATGTCCTTACCTGAACCGGCTTTGAAAGAGCCCACCAGATAGAATTTGTTTTTGGTTGCAACCAATTCAGCTTCGGCTTTGGTGGTTCGGTAGAGTGTATCATAAACATATTTACTAACCAACTGCGCCCCCACTGATGGATTCGGTTCTTTCGCAAATAAATTTCTGAGTGCCTTGTCAAAAGGTTCGAGAAAGGGAAATATGATCGCTCCTGTTTCTGTGTTTACAGTAATTTTTTCAACGAAGTCAAAATTACCATCGGGTTGTGGGTCGTTGTAAGGGTTCAATCGATCCAATCCAAAAACCTGAATTAATTGTTGCGTTCTTGAAAAATCACCTTCCTGAAGTTGCGGGTTATCAATACCGGTGCGGTCATCGCGATAAATGATCCGAAGCTGAAAACCATCGCGTGTAAGTTGATTCACGTTCAGGTTATAAATATTTTTCATCATCAGATTCCAGGTGGGTAGAATTTTTCCCTGACTGTCTTTAATGCTGATTTTACGGGGGCGCAGTAATTTCAAATACACTACTTCATCTTCAGGCTTATTGCCGTAGTCTTCACTAAGTTCGCCCACTTTATAAACACGGCCATTGTGGGTGTATTCAAAGGCAATGGCCAGGGCTTCGTCATTTTGTAACTTTCGTTGAAGGGTTAAGTATCCCAGTTCTTTGTTGAAGCTGAATTCGCTGGGCGTTAATTTTCGAGAGCTTGTAATTTTTTCAAAGTCAGTACCGTTTTTAAAACCCAATCCTTCCAGGGCCTGGTTAATTCCATCCGACTTGGCAGAAATTGTGCTCAACAGGGAAAATAAATTATTCGCGTTATTCGATGTAGGCGAGCGGGCCGGCACGGCTGAGGTAAGGATATCCTTTCGATAAATTTTATCGGACTCGCCCATGTCCATAAGCCCCACCACATTGCGCAGCGTTTGGGTATCATTTTGGCGATTGAGTAAATACACTTCAATACGAGTAATATTAATCCCTGACGTGATTTGCGGAAGCGTACCCAACCACCCTTCAAAATTATCTCTGAAAAACTGACCTATAAAAAAGTGCCGGTTTTCATCATAGTTGGACCCTACAATTTCGAATGGCCGTCCTTGGGCCGCACCGTTTGTGCTACCCTGTACTTTGATGGAGGATTGTTTGCCGCGTTGTGTTGTGGCGAGAGCCGTAACGTAAAGCTTGCCGAATTGCATTTGAGTTTTAAGTCCGAATAGATTTTGAGATCCCGTAATCAAACTGTTGTTAAGGGGCAAACTCACATTACCTATTTCAAATTTCTTAATGATGTCTTCCTTAAAACCGGTGTATTCAACTTTCAAATTATTCTGAAAATCGAATGAGTTATTATTGTCAAAATTGGTTGTTACCGCCAATTTTTCGCCCACCTTACCCACTACACTCAGATTGATTTGCTGATCGAACTCGAAGCCTCCGTTTCGCTGTTGCCTTAACGGGATGGAGGGATTTTCAATGCGTTGCCATTGCCCGCCAAAATCAAGATTAACAAACCCGCGTGGAATCAGTTCTACATAGCTTCCACCAAAAATGCGATCGAGTGTGGGGCTTACATAAATTTTGGGGATAAGATTGCGACTGCTCACGGCACTTTCTCCGTCCAGCGCTTTGCTGCGCGATTGCCAGTAATTCCGTTTTATAATCTCATCTTGCTGGCGACTAAATTCTTCAAAAGACATGGTGGATGGCGTACGAAAATTAATCTTACCCATCCTTTCATAGATGTTATAGTTCCGGCCGGTATCTACCTCCACCTCCGTCTTTAACCCTTTCGGATCTTTAAGATAAAGCGGTGAATTCGTTGTAAAGTTGGAGAACGGGTCTCCATACCGGTCATTTAATCTGAAGTTGGGCCGGTACGGATTATAATTGGAGGATCGAACGGTATCCACACGGGTAGAATCCCGCTTTTGGCCATAGCCCGCGGGTGCGGCCAAGCAAGCCGCGAGGCAAATGCTCAGTCCGAAGATATACTGAATCTTCCGGGTCGTTACAATCAATCGTGGTTCAGGCGTTTTTGAGTGCTTGCTTTACGAGCTCTTCTAAACTAATGGTATTTCCTGACTTCTTCAGGACAGAATCAACGCTTTTTTCGGCATTCACGCGAGTGATGCCAAGCGTTACTAAGGCTGTTAACGCCTCGTGGCGCATGGTATTGCGTACCAAGCCTGGTTTTTCAGGCTCCTCCAAAGATGGTTCTTTTCGGAGCTTGTCTTTCAATTCAAGGATTAGCCGCTGGGCTGTTTTTCCACCAATTCCTTTCACCGCCTGCAGCACTGCGGCATCCTCGGCAACAATGGCTTCCCGTAGCTCGTTGGGTGGCAAATACGAAAGTACAACCAGCGCTGTATTTGGCCCTACGCCATTTACAGAAATCAGGTATTGAAACATCTGTTTTTCGGCTTCCGTGGCAAATCCATACAAAATATGAGCATCTTCCCGAACGTGCATGTAGGTTAGCAACCGCAGGTTTTCCTGATCTCTTATTTCAGTAAATGTGTTAAGCGAGATGCTAACCTGGTAGCCAATTCCGTTTACCTCCAGCAAAACGTACGTAGGCTCCTTGTGTATGAGCTTTCCCTTTAAATATGCTATCATCAAAAAGGTTAAAAAATAGAACGCATTTTACGAGGATTTATGCAGGGAAACAAGGGTGATGTAAGAATCGAAGGTAGTGTGATTTTTTTAAATTGCGATACGCATCGTACTTTGAATATCATCCTGATATCTTTGTGCTATGTTTACTTTCTCCTCAACTAAAAATCTGGCTATCGATCTGGGTAATAATAATACCCTGCTATCCGATCAGTCGTCCATTCTTCTTTCACAACCCTCCTTCATGATTGTAAATGAACTGAATAATAAGGTGGAGGCCGTTGGTGACAAAGCGTACGAAATGCTGGAGAAAACTCACACCAATCTTAAACCCGTTAAGCCATTAAAAGGAGGCGTTATTTCCGATGGCGAATCGGTAAAGAAGATGTTAAAAAATTTAGTGAACCGGGTTGAAAAGCCATCGTACTTTCCTTCGGGCTACAATTATCTTTTGTCGGGCGTTCCTTACGATACCACTCCGGTTGAGAAGCGGGCTTTGCGCGATGCGTTGGATCAGTTCTCATCTAAAAATACTTTTTTAGTTCACGAACCCCTTGCAGCTACGCTTGGGTTGGGTTTAGATATTAAAGAACCTGAGGGAAAATTAGTGGTTGATATTGGCGGGGGTATTACCGAAGTGGTGGTAATTTCCTTGTCGGGCATAGCTGCGTTTCAATCAATTCGCATTGGTGGCGATACTCTCGATGAGGAAATTCAGGATTATTTCAGACGCACGTACAATCTGTCTATTGGATTAAAAACAGCCGAGCGTATAAAAAAAGAAATAGGATGTGTTTATTCACCGGTTGCATTGGAAACAGAATTTGCCTTTGTAAAAGGAAAAGATTTAATGGA
>JAEUUB010000316.1 GCA_016787745.1 Cyclobacteriaceae bacterium | reverse complement strand
CGGCTACCGCGAATGTGTGGAATATCTTTCGCGCACAAGGGTTATTGCCGTAGGCCCGAAAGGAATTGATTTATCAAATAATGGCGGAGCGGACTGGTCGCCATTCTCTGATGAAACCGGCTATCATGTAGTAAGAAAAGCGAGAAAAGGAAGTTTGGTTATAACGGCCGGCAATAAAAAGTTAGCGCGGGTGAATGTTAAATAATTTCATAAATTCGGGTGTTTGCCTCCAATATGCAACTTAAACAAGTGGCCTAAGAATAAAACAGGTATGAATCCAATTAAAAAGTTGATTCGCGATTTAAAGGAAGAACCCTTTAAAACAACAGCCGGTATAGTAGCCGGGATCGGCTTGTATTACCTCATTAATTATATTTATACTCAATTTATGACTTTGTGAATAGCTTCAACCAGGAAGTAAAAATTCCAACTCGGCTGATTAAGTATGCTAAAAATATGAAAATTAAGAACCTCTTCCTCCTTGCATTTCTGGCCCTTGGTCACAATCTGTGTTTCGGACAAAACAATCCGTCTAAAAATGAAATAAAGCAGGAGTTCAACACCGCCATGGATTCAATATTTTATGTTTTACAGGTTGACGACAAATCGCTGGAGTTTGACCCGAGGAAAAATGAAAAATTAGATTTAGAAGCACTTGACCCAAACTCCATTGAATCACTTTCAGTATTAAAGGGAAATGATGCGATGATAAAATATGGAGCTAAAGGACATAGCGGAGTGATCATAATTACGTTTAAGAACTTTGACATGATCTCCAAAGACCTTCAGATAAAATTCCTGGAATCAAATAGGTAATTGCAAAGCCTACACAACCCTATCTTAAAGCACATTTCTCAAAGACGACTGATTTTGGCAATATGAGGGAATTCTGTTTAACTTTTATTGTTCTGACATGTTTGACACTCACTATTGCAGGCCAGCATAAACTTGAATGGAGTGAGACAAAGAAACTATCTGTGAACGACTTTAGGGGCACACCGCCAGACCCATCAACCGGACAATCCTTGATTATTAACTTTGGAATTGAGGTGAATTTAAAAAAGGAAGAAATTCAAAACCTACAGGCATTTAACAAGCAAGTGCTTAATTTCTTTTCACCGAGTAATTCATGGATAGACTGGACCGACAATTCGAGACTTCGCTATGCGGTAACACTTTTTGACTTACAGGAATGGATGGCACGAGAATTAAGGAAACGGTTAAATGAAAATAGAAATGTGGTTCTCTCAGGGCAACATCAATCAATTCAGGAAGAAGTAAGAAAAGAGTTTGATAAAATCCGAAAGGATTACGACACTGACAGCAATTTTGGTAATTACGCTCTAGGACAAATTAACTGGGAGACCAGGATTAACGAAAGGCTTAACGCACTTGGAGATTACTGTAAAACTTGTGGACCAAAAAAGGAGTAAGGATGAAACGTTCCCACCCTTTGGAGCTATTCTTCACCATTAATTTTTTATTAGGCAACTTTTAGATAAAAACTCTAGCAAAAATAGTTGATATAATACTACTTCAATACCTCCTTATAACTCACCAGCTTCACTCCTTTACTAATAATAGCAGCCTTAACCTTTTCACTGGTAAAGAGGGTAGTTACATCTTGTCGCCCCTGGGCAACATCTTCGTAGCCAATATGCGATACCGCCCGCAACTCGGCATTATCGAGCCCCGGGTGTTCCACAAAGACATACGTTTTTCCATCTTCCAGTTTATCCAGCATGGTTATAAAGCCGTCAATGCGCTGTTCGGTCGTCTTGTTTCTAAAATCAAACCCTGTATAGGAGATCGAAGTTGATTGCGCATCTACCACAGGTAATTTGTATTCCGCACCAAGTTTAAGAGCCAGTGCTTTTACTTCGGGTGTAAACGCCAGACTGCCCATGTGCCCAGAGACATGGCTTAACCTTGGAACGTATTTTACCGCCAACTCAATCTGGGCCCGCATTTCCCTTTCAATGTCTTCCAACGCGTAGGCATGATCCATCACCGCCTGCCCGGGATAGAATTTGTTTTTGAAAAGCATGGAATAAAAATACCCGTCTTCATTTTTTAAACTCGGGCAATCGCTAAGCGGCCGCCACTTCACATTGTCCCACTCGCTGGTAATTGCAAAGTGCAGGCCCACATCCACACGCGGATTTTGTTTTAACATCTTTACCGCTTCCGGGAACCAGGGCGAAGGAACAATTACTTCAATAGAAGTTTCAATGCCTTGCTGATAGGATTGTATGAGCGCTAAATTGCCGGAGTGCGAGTAGCCCATATCATCACCGCGTATAATTAAACGGGGCGCGTTGGCACGCACAACTTTTGGGATCGCTTTGTACGTGCGCACCGACTTGTTAAACGAATTCGAAAAAGCAATCGCAGCATCCTCCCCTTCAAACGTACACGTAATTGTTTCGGTATGCGGACTCTCAATGTAGCGCAGCGTTAACTCTACCGTTTTTTCATTCACCCATCGGTAACTACTTTCTGTTTTGAAAGGGGGCAACCCCTTGCGATTTGTTTGTGCCCCTGCCACCAAATACGGTCCATATTTGGTGGTGGTACCTTGTATCCACTTGCCGGAACCAAAGTCGAATTGATGCGCAATAGAATCCGTGTTGAGCGTTAAGCGACACACTCCATTCGCAAAGTTCAAGGCAAAGCTTTCCAATTCGCGGTCGGGACTAATGGTGGCAAACGTTTTATCTGCAAGTTTGCTTTCGAAGGCATCATTAGGCGGGCTTGCCGGCAAGGGCAAAGCAAGTGAAGCAAGTCGCGTTTTTAATTGCTTATATACCTTGGCATTGTTGCTTAGTTTTTTTTCCTGAAAAGCCGGAAGCAAATGTTTCCAAACTAAATTCAGTTCAGTTTGCATATTGCCTGTTTCGGATGTGATTATGATTACGGCATCCTTCTCAGGCAACACCAATATGTATTGTCCAAAAGCACCATCACCCCGATACGAATTATTTCTGCTGCGCCACATCTGATAACCATACCCTTGCAACCAATCGCTGGAATCTTTTTGAGCC
>JAEUUB010000207.1 GCA_016787745.1 Cyclobacteriaceae bacterium | reverse complement strand
GGCAATGGCTTGGGATGGAATAATCGTTCGGACTTCATCCTCCACGGAGCCAGCGCTAATCCCGCGGATATTGAGCGAAGGATACTGAAGAGATTCTTCATATGTATGACCAACCTGATCCGGTTTGGCAATCCCCAACGTGGTATTCAACTGGGTATCATCTCCTGGCATTTCGTTAATCGTTGCTAACTCCTGATCTGATAAATTTATTCCATCATAATAGTGAGGGATGAGAACCTTGCCCGAATCATCTTTCATACCCGCCAACAGGTGAGTTAACGTAAATACGGGGTTAGGAGCATAGTTTCCGTACTGCCCACTGTGCAGATCATTTCGCGGCCCAAATACTTTTAGCTTAATGGTGGCAATGCCGCGGGCTCCAAAATTTAACGTGGGTAGGTTTGACACATGTCGGGTGCCATCCATTATTAAAACCATGCTGGCTTGCAACAAATCTTTATTGGCTGTTACCAATTCCGGGAGCGTGGGGGAACCAAGCTCTTCCTGAAAATCCATGATTACTTTAACATTAAATGCGGGAGTGACCCTCAATTCTTTCAGAATGTCCAGTGAAGACAAAAAAGCCATAGCCGGTCCTTTCGAGTCGGACGCAGATCGTGCAAAGATTCTCCACTGTAAATCATAATCTGCATGCTGCGACTCTGATATTGTTTGCCATTGATTGTTGACCTTCTTTTTAAGGGTTGCTTTATAAGGGTTTGCCTGATCCCAATTGGTACTGTCAGCTGGTTGGCCATCAATCTGTAAATAGAAAAGTACCCAGGGTAATTTAGAATTATATTGACGCTGTGCATATACGTGAGGTACATTGCGGGAATGAAGCACCCGTGTTTCAAAGCCTCGTTTCTTCATGGCCTTAACACACCATTCCAGATTTTGATTTATCTGCTCAGGGAAATGGCTGTTGTTGGCCAACAGCAGGAATTCATTCAATTCGGAAATCGCTTTCGGCAAATATTTCGCGGAAGCACTTTCAATATCCTTGCGGGATAAAGATTGAGACGCTACCGATGTAAAAAAGCACAAAAAAAGAATGAATATTTTGACGCGCAAAACAACATCGGGATAATACGATTGTGCAAACCAAAATCTCATGCGTTTACATTTTCTTGAAATTAACAATTACTTGTAATATTTATGGTATTCAGCTTGCGTCATGGGTCTTACTACTCATCTTATTTTGTACTTGTCAATCTGTTTTCCGTAATGTTTTAACGTATCAAAATAAATCTCAGCCTCTCAGATAAATTTTGGTTAGTTCGGGTGCAAAGAGTTGGTGTACCAAAAAGAAAATCCATTATCTTTAGAACCTTCAGACAAGAGCGCATGAGTTATATTATTAGCGGAATTCAACAGGTAGGAATCGGGGTAAATGATGCCGAAGAAGCCTGGACTATGTATAGGAAACATTTTGGTATGGATGTTCCTATTTTTAAAGATGCGGCAGAGGCATCTCTGATGACCCGCTATACGGCAGGCCAGGCAGAAAAGCGTTTTGCTATTCTGGCCATGAATATGCAAGGCGGTGGTGGCTTCGAAATCTGGCAATACACTTCCCGCACACCCGAGGGGGCCTCGTTTCAACCCCAGCTTGGAGATACCGGAGTGTTTGCCGTAAAGATGAAGTCACGAAACGTAGCGGAATCCTATAATGAATTAAAAGCCAAGGGTGCCAAACTGGTAAGCGCCCCTGAAAAGATGCCCGATGGTCGCTTGCATTTTTTTGTAAACGACTCGTACGGTAATCTTTTTGAAGTAGTAGAAGGATTGAGTTGGTTTAAGCGTGAGAACAAAACCATGGGCGGAATTGGCGGCTGCCTGATTGGTGTATCCAACATTGAAAAATCCCTGCCCCTTTATCAGGATATTCTGGGTTATACAGAAGTGGTGTATGATGTTACCAACACTTTTGCGGATTTTACCGGATTGCATGGCGGAAGAAATCAAGTGCGAAGAGTGCTGTTGCGGCATGCAAGACCTCGTGTGGGTGCTTTTTCAAAATTATTAGGAGCAACCGAATTGGAATTAGTAGAAGCAAAAGGAATTACCCCAAAAAAGATTTTTAAAGATCGTTTATGGGGAGATCTTGGTTTTATTCATTTATGTTTTGACGTCAATGGCATGGCCGCTTTGCGCGAAAATTGCAAAGCAAAAGGCTACGCATTTACTGTAGACAGCAGTCAATCGTTCGATATGGGAAAAGCCGCTGGGCACTTCACCTACATTGAAGATCCGGACGGAACATTGATTGAATTTGTAGAAACTCACAAAATTCCCATCATAGAGAAATTGGGTTGGTACCTGAATCTTAAAAACCGCGATCGCGAAAAGCCGTTGGCGAACTGGATGTTGAATATGATGGGATTAAATAAGGTGAAGGATTAAAATTTCTTAAAGCTTATAAGCTTGTCTTCCGATTAACTTCCAAGTTCCTTTTTTCTTTACCCAAACCAGGAGAATCCCAATGGCAATGTTTGAACTCTTTCCTCCATCGGTAATTTCCGCATACAATTTATGCCGCACCAAGGCTACATTTCCCGAGAGGGTGATTGTTTGATCTTTAAACTCAATAGAGTTAAAATTGGATTTACCACTTACTAAGGCTTCCATAAACTCTGCTTTGTTCTCAATCTTTCCACTTGAATGACCAAAGGATAGGTGATCATCCACCAGGTGACCAAGATTATTTTCAGTAGGATCAATTAATGCCAATCGAAATTTCTCGACCCTCGCGGCAACTTCCTTCTCATCCTGCGACTGGCCCATGGCAAAAAAACTGATCAGCATTAGCGTACAAACAACAGTGGTTTTCATAACTGTAAAATTTGGGAGTACTATTTGTCTTCCTTTGGTGGCCTGCGATGCCAGTAGGAGGCTAATATCGAACCTGTAACATTCATAAGTGGACCAAATACAGCAGGAGCTAAACCAACCGTGGCAATTCTTCCCATTTCTTTTGCAATGCCCGAAGCCAACCCCCCATTTTGCATCCCTACTTCAATGGCAATGGTTCTGCAATCGCGTTCATCCATGCGAAACATTCGGCCCGACCAATATCCGATTAGATAACCGGCCAAGTTGTGAATCATGACAAGGCCTATTAATAAAAACCCAATCTCCAAAAGACTATTTCTTCCGGCCGCAACAATGATAACAAGAATAACCCCGATGCCCGCCATAGACACGACAGGCATGGCAGCATCTAGCCATTTTGATTTTCCCTTTAGTAACTTATTAAATATCAAACCAGCCCCTATGGGTATAATTACCATCTTAAAAATATCCCACATCATTTTAATCATATCAATTTCTACAAAAGCGCCCGCCAAAAATTTCATTAACACCGGTGTGATGAACGGAGCCAGAAGCGTGGTAATTGAGGTAACTGTTATAGATAGCGCCAGATTTGCTTTTGCTAAATAATTCATCACATTCGATGCCAGCCCACTGGGTGAACAACCGATTAAAATAATCCCCGCGGCAATCTCAGCCGGAAACCCACTGACGCTTGCAAGAATAAAACCGAGCACTGGCATAATA
>JAEUUB010000168.1 GCA_016787745.1 Cyclobacteriaceae bacterium | reverse complement strand
AGAACCCGGCCATCGGGGTATTGTACGGTCACCTTATCATTTCGTCCCGCTACCTTTTCGGATTTAACCGGCATAACTTTTTCTTCCACCTGGCGCTGCGGGCCCTGGGGGGGAGCACCCCCACCTTGAAGTAACGATCTGGATTCTTCTTTTTGTTCACTTAAACGTTGCCTTTTTGCATGACGAGCTTCCTGAACCTGATCGGCTTCGCGCACAGGAATGTCTGCTTTCATCAGGAAGGAGATGGTCTCCTCATTTACTTTGGCAATAAACCGTTTGAAAGCCTCAAACCCTTCGAACTTATAAATAAGCAAGGGATCCTTTTGTTCGTAAACAGCGTTTTGCACCGATTGCTTCAGATCATCCATGTCGCGCAAATGCTCTTTCCATTGCTGATCAATGATGGCAAGCGTAATCATTTTTTCCATTGACTTGATGAGCTCTGCATTTTTTGATTCTACGCACTTTTTAAGATTGGCCGATACCCCAATTTGCTTCACGCCATCCGTAAACGGAACCAGAATATCTTCAATCGTGCCGCCCCGCGTTCTAAAGATATCGGAAACAATAGGAAACGATTTTTCTGCGGCCAGTTTGTTCTTATGATGGTAATGAGCCAACGCTTGCTCATACAATTGTTCGCTGATGGTTTCCTGATCGAGCTTGGCGTAATCCTCCTGAGGGATGGTAAAGTCAAAACCCAACAGACTTAGAATATTCAGTTTAAAGTTCTCGAAATTTTCTGCTGCTTTTCCATTGGCAACGATGTCATCGCAAGTATCAAACAACATAGTGAGAATGTCCAGTTGCAATCGTTCGCCATGAAGTGCGTTGCGTCTGCGTTTGTAAATTACTTCGCGCTGCGAGTTCATTACGTTATCATACTCCAGCAAACGCTTACGGATCCCAAAATTGTTTTCTTCCACTTTTTTCTGAGCCCGTTCAATTGAATTGGTAACCATGGAGTGCGAAATCACTTCCCCTTCTTTCAAGCCAAGCCGATCCATGATGCGGGCGATACGCTCGGGCATAAATAAACGCATTAGGTTATCTTCCAGCGAAACATAGAACTGAGATGTCCCCGGATCGCCCTGACGACCCGACCGACCCCGAAGCTGTCTGTCTACTCTTCGGGATTCGTGGCGTTCTGTACCTACAATGGCCAAACCCCCGGCTGCTTTTGATTCGGGCGTAAGTTTAATATCCGTTCCACGGCCTGCCATGTTGGTGGCAATGGTTACCGTGCCGGGTTTACCCGCTTCGGCAACAATTTCAGCTTCGCGTTGGTGTTGCTTTGCGTTGAGTACCTGATGCTTTATTTTCTTCATCTGAAGCATGCGGCTCACGAGTTCTGAAATCTCAACTGAAGTGGTACCCACTAATACGGGTCTACCCGCCTGCGTTAATTTTACAATCTCCTCAACAACCGCATTAAATTTTTCACGAACGGTTTTGTAAACCAAATCATCCATGTCTTTGCGGGTCATGGGTTTGTTGGTTGGAATAGTTACTACATCCAGTTTGTAGATATCCCACAATTCACCAGCTTCTGTAACGGCCGTTCCCGTCATGCCCGCTAATTTATGGTACATGCGAAAATAATTCTGCAGCGTGATGGTTGCATAGGTCTGCGTAGCGTCTTCCACTTTAACATTTTCCTTTGCTTCAATAGCCTGATGCAGTCCATCGGAGTAGCGTCTGCCTTCCATAACACGCCCCGTTTGCTCATCCACAATTTTAACTTTCCCTTCTACAATAATATACTCGGTATCTTTTTCAAAAAGAGTATAGGCCTTTAGTAGCTGGTTAACGCTATGGATGCGTTGCGATTTGGTTGTGTATTCACGAATCAAATCTTCCTTCTTTTTCAAGCGCTCGTCAGTGCTTATACTGGAGTCTTTCTCAATTTTTGTAAGCTCAATGCCGATTTCAGGCATGATGAAAAATTTTGGATCCTCCCCTTCACCTGTTATTAAGTCAATTCCCTTTTCAGTCAGATCAACACTATTGTCTTTTTCTTCAATTACGAAATAGAGTGGCTTGTCGGCCTCGGGCATCATTTTTTTATTGTCCTGCAGATAGAAATTTTCTGTCTTCTGCAAAACATTCTTCATACCCATTTCGCTGAGTAATTTTATCAAGGGCTTGTATTTAGGTATGGCCCTGTGAGCGCGGAAAAGTGCCAGCCCACCCTCTTTCTCGTTTCCATCGGCCAGTAATTTTTTCGCGTCATTCAAATATTGATTCACGAGTTTTTTCTGCGCTTCGACCAATTTGGAAATCCGCGGTTTCAAATCATAGAATTCATGCTCATCGCCCCGGGGCACAGGTCCGGAAATAATTAGCGGAGTACGGGCTTCATCAATTAAAACACTATCGACCTCATCGACCATGGCATAATGATGACCGCGCTGCACCAATTCCTGAGGTTCGCGGGCCATGTTATCGCGCAGGTAATCAAAGCCAAATTCATTGTTGGTACCGTAGGTTATATCAGCCTGATACGCATTCCTGCGCTCTTGTGAATTCGGCTCGTGTTTATCGATGCAATCGATGCTAAGTCCGTGGAACTGAAATAACGGTCCCATCCATTCGCTATCGCGCCTGGCCAGATAATCGTTTACTGTTACAATGTGAACACCCCTTCTGGCCAACGCATTTAAAAAGGCCGGGAAAGTTGCTACCAGAGTTTTCCCTTCACCCGTAGCCATTTCAGAAACTTTTCCTTCATGTAAGGCAATGCCACCGATGATCTGTACATCGTAATGAACCATGTCCCAGGTAATCAGATTACCTGCAGCCATCCATTGGCGCGACCAATAAGCCTTTTCGCCTGAGATCTTTATATTTTGGTTTTTTGCCGAAAACCGGATATCGTATTCGGTAGCCGTTACCTCAAGAGTCTCGTTTTCCTTAAACCTTCGGGCCGTTTCCCGTACAATCGCAAATGCACGTGGCAAAACTTCCATCAAAACCTTTTCAAGTTCTTTGTTGCGATCCAGTTCCAGCTTATCGATTTGCTTGAACACAGCCTCTTTTTCGTTTAGATCCATCTCGGGCTGATCAGCAATTTGCGTATGCAGCGCGGCAATCTGATCATCGATAGGCTTTAATTTATCGTTGATGTGTTGTTGCACATCGGCTGTTTTTTTCCTTAGCTCATCGTTGGATATTGAAATAAGACTTTCCCCTTCCCGTTTGGTTTGTTCCACGAGGGGCATCATCAGTTTAATGTCTTTTTGGGATTTATCGCCAAAAATTTTAGCAAGCAATTTTAACATGTGTAGTCGTTTGTCAAATGAATAAGGCGCTTAGCTTCCGATTTTTCTAATGCAAAAGTGAAGCAGGTCACCAATCAAATGGGCCGTAAATTTAAGGATTTCGGGGTGCAATTATAATTCCAGAGTGCCCTCAAATACCATTTTGGCAGGGCCGATAAGATAAATATCGGTAAATGCGCCTCCCTGTCCGGATTTAAATTCAACCTTAAGCTCTCCACCTTTCACTTTAACATGAACAGGAGAGGTATAACCCTGAAAGGAGGCAGCCAATGCCGCTGCGGTAACACCGGTTCCGCAAGAGTAGGTTTCGTTTTCTACACCTCGTTCATAGGTTCGAACGTAGATCGTATTATTGGCCAGTAACTGAATGAAGTTTACATTGGTTCCGTTAGGGGCGTAGGCTGTACTGTATCGGATTTTTTTCCCTTCTTCAAAGACTGGGTAATTCTCTACATCGGGAACAAAGCAAAGATGGTGTGGGGATCCAGTATCAATAAAGTGATCGGCACCCATTTTTTTAGTTTCGGCCACATCATTCATCTTTAGCCTAACTATTCCCCTATTCAAGTCGGCCTGGTGGACGCCATCGTAGGCATTGAATACGGTTTTATCTTTTAGTAACCCTAGACTTGCAGCCATAACTACGGCAGCCCGGCTTCCATTGCCGCAAAGGCTTTGCGAACCATCGCTGTTATAGTAAACGAGATTAAAATCAAGCGTGGGATGAGTTTCAATCAATATTAATCCATCCGCACCCACACCAAACCTGCGATCACAAATCTGCTCAATTTGGGTTTTAGTGAAGGAATAGTTTCCGCCCCGATTGTCGATCAAAACAAAATCGTTGCCTGTTGCCTGATACTTATGGAAAGGAATTTTCACCGGATGTAAGAGATGCTTTTTTTCACTGCGATCGGATCAACTGCAAGAGATTACTTTACCTCTTCATAGTCGACATAATCTCCGCCCTTAATTGTTCCGCTTTTCTTTTTTGAAGCATTACCATGAATATCGCCTTCGGGCGGCTTGCGTTGTTGAAACCGACTTTGAGAAGCAGCACCAGCCCGGAAGAAAAATGATCCGATTTTATACAACACGTACGTAATCAGACCTAAAACAATCCAAAACCTCATGATCTCTTCATTTAATTATAAACAACGAATTTGTAAAGATATTAGTTTGGGGGTTCTGTTCAATTTACCGGCTCAGATACAAATTACGTTCGGAGTAAATATTCATAAAATAGTCGTCCATTAAATCATCAATAAAATAAATAGCTTCCCCAGTCGACTTCATTTCAGGGCCAAGTTCTTTATTTACATCGGGGAATTTATTGAACGAGAAGACAGGGACTTTAATCGCGTATCCCTTTTTAGT
>JAEUUB010000137.1 GCA_016787745.1 Cyclobacteriaceae bacterium | reverse complement strand
TTTTTCTTTCTTAAATAAAATTGAGCAGCTATGTATTGGTCTAAGTTTTCCAGTCCGGCTGTAAACCCTTCCTTAAAGCCCATCTGAATAATGGTTTCCAAATCCTTGAGGCTTTCAAACGTAAGGTGAATGTTTACTACGGTTTCTTCTTCTTTTGCCTTAAAATCATTTTCCCATTTTACCCTTGGCTTCGTGTTGTTTAATACAGCATGTTCATCACAAAACGCATCGATGCCCGAAAAATATTCCTGTGGTCTTATGGTTTGGTAATCAAACGTGCACCAGTGTTTTTCTCCTTCTGGGCTTAGCATGTAATAATGCCAGCGGCCACCTTCGGTAAAGTTTAAGGTCTTGGTAATTGCTTTATAAGGCTTCGGGGCCCACCACTGATCCAGAATTTCTGATTCCGTCCAGGCAGCCCATACCAGATCAAGCGGGGCATCAAAAGATCTTTCTACCTTGATTTTTCTGTTTTCCTTGTCTACAAGAAAATTGAATAAGATTGCTTTGTTCATTTTTTATTGTTTTTAAGTTGCTTTAATACGGTATCCAGTTGGTTAAATCGCTTCGACATAAGTTGCTTGAATTGTTCTAACCATTTTTCAATTTCATTCATTTTGGATGCGTTTAAGTGATAGCGTATTTCCCGGCCTTGTTGTTCTTGTTTCAAAATTTCACACTCAGTTAAAATCTGTAAATGTTTTGACACCGCCTGCCGGCTGCTGTTAAAGTGTTCGGCAAGAGCATTGGGGGTCATTGCACCCACTGTCAGAAGCATGATGATGGCCCGCCTCGTGGGGTCAGCTATTGCCTGAAATACATCTCTTCGTGTTTCCATGATTGATCTGCTATCATATGATTGCAAATATATATGCAATTATATGGTTGCGCAAAATATTTTTAATTTTTTTCTTTGGAATTAATGTTTGTGTGTTGGGGCTATTGCGTGCGCGATATGAAAGTTCGATGGTAAACGGGAGCGAGCCGGGGGATACACAACCGCCATCGTTTCGACTAAGTCAGATAAACCACCTGGTCACGAGCCACTTTACTAACATGACCAGCAACAAAGCAAAAGGCTGATAGATCAATATCAAAAAAGCCATTGCACTTTCCTCTGAACTCTCTACCCGCATAAGTCTGAGCACAATTCGCATACTAATCGCGATAAGCAGGAGGTAAACCACAGTGCAACCCAGGGAATAAAAGAAATACCGCCAGGGCCTATCGGCCAACCACAGCAGGCCCGCGTTAACGATCAGATACAGTACGAATGTAAATGTTGCGATACCCCACGCCATATCGGCATTCTTCGGTTGAATGATTAATATGAGTAGGGGGGTGAGTAACAAAAACAGGAGTGCCTGGTAGGTGGGTTTTTGAATGTACAAATACAAATTCCAATCCATGCGGATGTGTTATATCAATTAAGTTATACCAACGCCTTTTTTATATTACGTTGTACCGGATTTAAATTTACTTTGTTTTTCTCTCTTGCAGATTGAATACAGTGCCGGCCGGATCTTGAATCCAATGCATGTTCTTAGGAAGTTCTTCAATTTCATCACAAGTCTCCACACCTTTTGATCGCAAATAATGGGTAGCCTCTTCTATATCAGTGACAGTAAGTTGCAGCCAGGTTTCTGAATGCGTGTAGTTGTCCACACAGTCTAACCAAACAATATTGTTACCAAATCTTACCTCATGGGTTCTGGAAACGGTTGGATTGTCAATAGGTTTTTCAGCTACCGGCAACTTCAAAACGTCCCGGTAAAAGGCAACTGTTTTTTCGTATTTACTTTTTGGGATTTTAATCGCGATGTTAACTCCTGCTTCAAATTTTGAATCCATAGATCTCATTTTCTGGTTCCTTATGTCGACCGCATTAGTCGTCTTATATTTTCAGCCCGAAGTCGATCCGATTGCGGTATCCCCCGAATATTAATCTGCATGACTCCCTGGCCTGAGCAAAGTTCTCGCTTAGGTTTATTAATCAATTGTCAATGATTTCAATTTTGTTGGGCCAGTTCCATGCCTGCCAGAGTATTGTTATCAGAACAAATAGCTCAACGAAGTTGTACAGGACGTAGAACCTATGCCAATCGCTATCGATACTTGAAATTATGATAAGAATAGAGATCGTTGCATAGAGTACTCCAAAAATTAGATTTGTCCACTTGTTTACTCCTGGCGCGAGAAAAATTGAAAGTATAATCATCAAGGCTGGAATGATTAGAAGAAGCGCAAAAACAAGCAGCAAGTTCGGAGATGTAGGCCCCATGGGCGTTTTAAGTTGCATCATGTTTTCCAATTTTCCAGGAGTCATTAATTCGAAATAATCCGCGTATATGTAAAGAAACATTAGCGAAGTCCACAATAAGGACAGCTTTACTTTCACGTTAATCTCGTAATTTTCAAGGGTTTTTCTTTTCATACATAGTTTTTTGTGACGTTGATTTTATTTTTTGAATAAGTTTTTTTATTAAGAGTTTTCTAATAAAGAAGAGACATCAATTGAATTACGCCATCAATAGTTTCTTATTGTTAAGTATAAATTCATCAAAGGATATGGGTGGGCGACTTGTAATTTTCTCCACCCAATCTGTTATTTCAGGTTCGCTTTGAAACCTGGGGAAATAATGAAGCATAATCATTACTAAAATGAGCATTACGGGAACGCCTTCTCTTCTTTTGGACAGAAAAAAATTGATCAGGCAGGGAGAGATGTATTCAATTTTAGAATCCAATTTATTGCTGAGTATTTTTGCCATTTCTTCGAACATCAGTTTCTTTTCACTGGTTAGTTCGTACGACTTATTGATATGCTCAGTAACGGTTGATAGAATTTGTGCTGAAACTGCGCCAATGTCACGAACATCAATAAGCGAGAATTTAGCTTTACCGGCAGGCAGAAAAATACGTTTCTTATTCACCAGGTCGGCATGCAAAGTTGTTGTAAAGTTCTGCATAAAATAGGCGGGCCGCAAAAAGGTATATGGAATATTGCTGTTAATAATAAGTCGTTCAATTTTGTAATGGGGGATAATCCTACTTTTCTCTACCCCCTGAACTGACAAGAAAATGATATGCTTAACACCCTTGTTTACGCATGCGTCTATGAGGGGTTTAAAATATTTTTTTACTTCGGAGATCTGGGGTGGTCGCAGTAAGAAAAGCAGGTCGCACCCGGTTAAAGCCGTGTTATAGGTTTTAGAATCCGTAAAGTCAAATTGCAGTAATTGAACATTGCTGTAGGGGAATGTGATTTTGTCTTTGTTTACGTCTCTTACCCCTGCGTAAATGTCCAGCGTGGTGGTTTGCTTACACAAAGCGTTTATCACCTCAATTCCAACATTACCTGTTGCGCCTGTAATTAAAACTTTTGTCATGCCATAGACTTTTTTTATTGTGACTGAAATGTTCTAACTGGTAAGGTAAGCGAAGAAGCTAAAGAGTGGACAATAATCTGAAGGTAATGAGTCGCTTCATGTCAACGAAACTCAACTCAATGTTTTCGCTATTTATGGATAAAAATTCTATTGTGGCCATTTAGTTACTTTATTTTTAATCGGCTTTATAGTTCGCAGGTACCTGTAAATGCTTTTGATATCGTCATCCGTCATCTTTGCGAAGATTGTCCAGGGCATTTCTGAATTATATTTTCCAGGATCATAATCAAAGGCTTCTTTATTCCTATAATTCTGAAATTTTGCAAGGAACATCTCCTCAGTCCATCCTCCTATACCCGTAACTGTGTCCGGTGTTAGGTTGGCTGATTTTACTTTGAATTTGTTTCCAGGCTTATTGGAAAGCAATCCTCCGGCAAAAACACTATCCCTTTTGTAGGCCAGTAATTTTAAGTCAATGTTGGTATGACAGCCCAGACAACCCCCTATTGTAATGAGGTATTTCCCTTTTAATAATTCTTCATCGGATTGAAGTTGCTCTAGCGTTTGGTAAACATCATTAAAATAAAATTCAGTATATAATGCGGTGATCCTACCGGGCGGCAAATGATCCAGATTCCGTTTTGGTACACTATCGGCTAAGGGATTTAGTGTACGAAGATAGGCAACAATGCTTTCGGCATCATATTTAGTCAAATACTTATAACTCATATAAGGCATTGTTGGGAAAAGTGTATCGCCCACATTGGTTATGCCCGTTGTGATAGCTCGTTCTATTTCCTGGTCAGTCCAATTCCCCAACACAGTGGGCGTAATATTGGATACATAAACACCTTTACGTTGCCCTCCTTTCCCTTCCGTTCCGGGTACTGGTGGCCCACCAAACTTTGTAAAATCCCGATCGGCATGACAATGCATACAATTAGCGACAGCATTGACGAGATAATCCCCGCGGGCTATTTTGGCCGTCAGGATATCATTTGCGGAATTACTTGAAGAGTT
>JAEUUB010000080.1 GCA_016787745.1 Cyclobacteriaceae bacterium | reverse complement strand
CAGGCATCGGCCATGGCTTTGGCTGTATGCCGAAAAGGACCTGCACAATGAATGACTACTTTTCCTTTAGTCAGTAAATTTTTGAGTGCAGCTGTTTCACTAACATCAACAACTTCAAAAGGAAATCCGGTTTCGATGCTTTGTTTTTGAAGTGCTTCTTTGTTTCGACCGGCAAGAATTACACGTAGGTTTTTTGATTGACATTCCTTTGCAATAAGTTTACCGGTGTAGCCGTATGAGCCATAGAGAATTATTTTACTCATTTCAAGATATTCTTTATTTCCCTATTGAGGATTGGGAGATGTTTTATAATAATTGACATACGATTATATCTTCAATCTCATCGTATCCATGAATAATTTTATTTCGGGTATCAATAATTTTTCTTGAATTAGAAATGGTTAGGGACGGGTTCTCTTTTAGCACTTTATTCAATGCTTCACGAATAATCTCAAGATTTCGTTCAACGGCTTGTTTAAGCATGAAATTTGAAATGTACTTATCAAATTCTTTTGGCGTTCCAATGTATTCATCAACCCGACCTATAGCCTGTAAAATATCGTTCAAATATTTCACACTCCGCTCATTCACCGAAAATTGGGGTTTTGGTTTTATTTATGGACTTTATTAATAAAGGGTCTTTTATACTTCGTTCCGTAACAAGATCCACGTCACGCCCCAGAAGATCTTCAAGTTGATACGCGAGATCAAAATAATTGTCAGCATATTCTTCTAAAGAAATTTTCTCGTCATAAAAAGAGAGTAAAATATCAACATCACTGGTTTCAGTGAATCTGTTATCACAGACTGAACCGAAGGCAAAAGCCCGCTTTACTTTGTGCTTTCTTAAGAGCTTGTTAATCTCTTCAAGATTATCTTTAACAATTGGCGCTAACATGTGATACTATTTTGCATTGCCACGCTCAACTTTTTCAACAAAGTATTTTGTATCGCCCCGCCACGGAAAAATTATATACCGCTTTACAAAATGAAGGTTTACGCGCTCGCCTTCAAGTGCTACGGTCTGCAAATCTTTGATTACATCAGTAGCGCTATTCTCTACGGAAAAATCCCGTGTTTCCGCGATGGGACTCGTTCCTTTTAGCGAACCAAAGGAGTCCATCGATATTTTTCCCTCATGGGTTTTGAAGATCATTCCTTTTTCAGAAACACTTAATACCTTGCCGGCCCACACACCACGCTCATACACACCCCAGTATAGAAAGGCCAAAAACCCTATTCCAAGAATCAGGGCGATTAAAAGAATTTTTTTAATGATGCTCATAGTACTGCGGGCAGCCCTTTTCATGAAGCTTTCGGATTCCATATTTTACTTTTTTTGGTTGAGCAATTTACTCTTTCTATTCAATCTTAAATAGAAATAAGCAGCAATTGAAATAACCCCCAGGGCAATGAATTGCGAGTTGGAAAGGATGTTTTCGATAAGAAACCCCCGCTGCGTGTCTCCCCGAAATAGCTCTAATACACCCCGGCCCGCTGCATAAAGGATCAGGTATAGAAGAAAAATCTGACCTTCGAATTTCTTTTTTGATTTTAGAAAACTTAAGCCAATCAGTAGACAGAAAATGAAAATTGCCTCATATACCTGGGTGGGATGCAGCGGAGTATTTAAGGGCTCTGCCTGGCAAACCGGGCTTGTAAACGTAACCCCTAAAAAACTTTCGGTGGGGAGGCCATAACAACAACCTGCCAAAAAGCAACCTATCCGGCCAAAGCCATGAACCAAACACGTTACAAGAGCCATTACATCCAACATTCCCAGAACCGGTACTTTTATTTTTTTAAAATACCAAAGCATAATGGGAATGGCGGTCAGCAGCGAACCATAAAAAACAAAGCCATTGCCCGATAGTAATTTTTTGGGTTGCGAGAGATAGAAGGAAGGGTTTTCAAAAATGACAAAGAGTTTGCCCCCCGCTACGCCTGCAAGCACCAGCATGATGAACAGCGTGTTGCTTTGGTCGAAGGTCAGGCCAAATTGTTTTTTGCCTTGCCAATACATATAAGAAAATCCCGCCAGGGCACCTACCGCAATACAAAAGCCATAACTGTAAATGGTAAACGACCCAACTTCAAAAAGGATGGGATGCATGGCTAATTGACAATTGACAATGTGAATTACGAAAGAAAACTCCCGACAAATTGTACATTGTCAATTGTCCATTGTTAATTTGAGTTAAACGGTCATTATTTCGGCTTCCTTCTTCTTTAAGAGAGCATCAATTTTAAGGCTGAAATCGTCTGTAAGCTTTTGAACGGTTTCTTCCGCGTTCTTAACGTCATCTTCCGATACACCTTTAATTTTCTTGAGTTGCTCGTTGGTATCTTTACGGATACTGCGAACGCTTACCTTTCCATGTTCACATTCCTGACTGGCTTGCTTCACCAGTTGCTTTCTTCTTTCTTCCGTTAACATAGGAATGTTAATGATTACCTGGTTGCCATCATTCTGTGGAGTAAGGCCAATATTGGCGACCATAATCGCCTTTTCAATTTCCTGAATGAGGCCTTTTTCCCAAGGCTTGATAAATAACGTCCGTGCATCCTGCGAGGTAATGGATGAAACCTGATTAAGCGGACTCATCGCGCCATAATAGGAAACCTGAATGCCATCCAACATAGCGGGATTCGCTTTGCCCGCCCGGATTTTAGCCAATTCATTTCCAACGTGCGTCAGCGTTTTTCCCATTTGTTCCCGGGCTTCTTCAAGAAATAATTCAAGCTCTTCCATAAAAATTGTTGTTACGAATGATGATTTATAGTTAGCTAATGAGCGTTCCTGCTTCTTCGCCTTTCGCTATTTTCAATAGGTTTCCTTTTTTGTTCATATCAAAAACAATGATCGGTAATTTGTTTTCCTGACAAAGCGTAAAGGCCGTCATGTCCATGATATTCAATTTCTTTTGATACGCTTCCTGAAAACTGAGGTTATTGTAACGAACCGCATCCGAAAATTTTTCGGGATCCTTATCATACACACCATCCACGCGGGTCCCTTTTAAAACAACATCGGCCTGAAGTTCGATAGCACGTAAACTTGCGGTGGAGTCTGTGGTGAAATAAGGATTGCCAATACCGGCACCAAAAATAACAATTCGATTTTTTTCTAAGTGGCGAATGGCCCTGCGCCTGATAAAGGGCTCACAAACCTGTTCCATTTTTATGCCCGACATTAACCGGGTGTATAGGCCATGTCTTTCCAGGGCACTTTGCAAAGCCATGGCATTAATAACCGTAGCCAGCATACCCATGTAGTCGCCTTGCACCCGGTCAATGCCCAGTGCTTCGGCCTGGCCGCCTCTGAAAATATTACCCCCTCCAATAACAATGGCCACTTGTACGCCCGCCTCTTTTACTGCTTTAATCTCTTCCGAGTATTGTTCAAGTACGGCTGGGTCGATGTGGCTGTTTTTTGAGCCCATCAGCGCTTCACCGCTGAGTTTGAGGAGGATGCGTTTATACTTCATGTGTGGGAGGTGTATTATTTATTTAACCTCGCAAATATATTCGATTTGCAGGATTTTAGCCTTGAAAATATTATAAATGGTTGGCTAAAACTCAAACACCTTCACCGCATTGAAATCAATAATCAATGAGAACTACATTAGCTTCTGACCTTAATTTACTAGAATAGAAATTCTCGGATAAGGCTACTATCTTTTTGAGTTAGCTTTGAGGAAGCGAGTGTTTCAATTTCAGTAATGCCCGAAATCCAAATTGTTTTGTTTAGTAATACTTCCGAGCAGCAGGATGTCCATTGAAAAGATTGACAATAACGCTGGTATCAGCTAATAATGAATCATTCATCTTTTCTGATTCGCTTTTGGTAAGTCAAACCATCCGTTCCAAAACTGACTTTGCCAAAGTATTTATCCAGGTCGATTGATTTTCTTT
>JAEUUB010000073.1 GCA_016787745.1 Cyclobacteriaceae bacterium | reverse complement strand
CCTATAAACATTGAGTACAAAAGCATATCTACTACTGGCCGATGGCTTTTTAATTGAAGGCAAGGCAATAGGAAAAATTGGAACTTCAGGAGGCGAAATCTGCTTTAACACAGGCATGACAGGCTACCAGGAAATTTATACCGACCCTTCCTATTACGGTCAGATCATTGTGAACACCACCGCTCATATCGGTAATTATGGTACCGTATCTGAGGAACAGGAATCAGATTCTCCTAAAATAAGCGGGCTTGTAGTAAACGAGTTTTCGGAAGAGTTTAGTCGAAAAACGGCTAAAGAAAGTTTGCAAGCCTATTTGGAAAAACACGGAGTGGTTGGAATTTCAGGAATAGATACCCGCCAACTGGTGCGATACATCCGTAGCAAGGGAGCCATGAATGCATTGATCTCATCGGTGCTGACTCCCGAGCAAATGAAAGAAGAAATTAAGAAAGTGCCTTCCATGGATGGGCTGGAACTTTCGTCTTTGGTGAGTACTAAAAAATCCTACTTCTTTGGTGACCCGAAGGCTACTTATAAAATAGCTGCCTTGGATGTGGGGATAAAAACTAATATTTTGAAAAACCTTGCTTCGCGCGATTGTTATGTACAGGTTTTTCCGGCCAAAACTTCTTTTGCTGAAATGGAGCAATGGGAGCCACATGGTTATTTTATCTCCAACGGGCCGGGCGATCCTTCCGTGATGGATTATGCTATTAAAACCGTAAAGGAAATTCTGGATGCAGACAGGCCGGTTTTTGGAATTTGTCTTGGACAACAATTGTTGGCCTTAGCCTGCGGATTGTCAACCTATAAAATGCATCATGGTCATCGGGGATTAAATCACCCGGTAAAAAATTTGCTTACCGGCTTGGGAGAAATGACTTCTCAAAATCATGGATTTGCCGTGAGCGACAAAAGTCTGGAAAATGTGAAGGATGTTGAGATTACGCATCTCCATCTCAATGACAATACCATTATGGGGCTGAGGGTAAAAAACAAGAGAGCCTTTTCTGTTCAGTATCATCCCGAGGCCTCTCCGGGCCCCCATGATTCGAGATACTTATTCGATCAATTCGTTGAAATGGTAAAGGAAGAGGTACTGGTAAAATAAATTGCAATTCGTAAATCTAAAACTAAATTATTATGAGTTTAATTGAAGGAATTCACGCCCGCCAGATTCTTGACAGTCGCGGTAACCCCACCATTGAAGTTGATGTAATTACCGAAAGCGGTGCTTTTGGTCGTGCTGCTGTTCCATCAGGGGCAAGCACCGGTACCCATGA
>JAEUUB010000059.1 GCA_016787745.1 Cyclobacteriaceae bacterium | reverse complement strand
CGGAGATGACATTAACGACTTGAAAATTCTGGATGCGTGCGGGCTGTCAGTTTGCCCTGCAGATGCGAGAGAGTATATAAAGAGTCGGGTGGATATAGTTACCGAATCGAAAGGGGGGCAAGGGGTGGCAAGAGATATCAGTGATTTGGTATTGGCAGCAAAAGGAATACTTGATAAAATCCTGAAACCATGACAAGCACCCAATACTTAATGGACAATTCCCAATATTTACTGCCTACAGGCCTACCTACCGCCTACTTTTCTATCGCTTACTGAATAACATGGATATTTTCCAAAATAAAGTCAAGATAACAGAACAAATAACCCTCGGAGGCAACCGGATGGTATTGTTTGCAGGCCCCTGCGCGGCCGAGAGCTATGACATTTGCATAGAGACCGGCAAGCATGTGAAAGCAATTTGTGAGGAGTTAGGGATCGATTATTTATTCAAGGCTTCGTACGATAAAGCAAACAGAACGTCTTCAGGTTCGTATCGTGGCCCATCCATGGATATGGGGCTCGAGATTTTATCGATGGTGCGTAATGATTTGAAGGTGCCCGTTGTTACCGATGTGCATGAATCGAATCAATGTGAAGAAGTGGCGGGTGTGGTAGATGTGTTGCAGATTCCTGCCTTTCTTTGTCGCCAAACTGATTTGTTGGTAGCCGCTGCAAAAACAGGGAAGCCCGTGAAAGTGAAGAAAGGGCAGTTTATGGCTCCGGAAGATATGAAGTATGCGGTTGATAAAGTGCGAGGCGAGGGTAACAACAATGTCTTTTTAACCGAGCGGGGTTCTAGCTTTGGATATCATAATCTGGTAGTGGATATGCGTTCACTTCCGATTATGCGATCTTATACTCCCGTTATCTTTGATGTTACACATAGCATTCAGCGCCCGGGTGGTTTGGGTGGCAAGAGTGGTGGCGACCGTCAGTTTGCTCCGTATCTTGCCAAGGCTGCTGCGGCTGCCGGAGTAGATGGATTTTTTATAGAAACCCATCCCAATCCGGAAAAGGCGCTAAGCGATGGACCCAATATGGTGCCCTTAAAAGAGATGAAAGATTTTTTGATTGTGATTCATAATTTTTGGAAACTACAGAGATCAGCCTGATGCGTATTGTTTTTTATTTGCTTGCATTCTCATTTGTACTTAGTTCATGTGTTACGAACAAAAAGTATGTCTATCTTCAGAATGAGGATGTAAATGTGAAGGATTTACCAAAGGATACAATCATCCGATCCTATGACCTTCAAAAGTATGAGTACCGGATTCAGCCGGAAGATAATATTTCGGTGCGGTTTGAAAGTTTGACTCCGGAAGAATACGATATATTTAATCGCAACATGCAAATGCAAAACCAAAGCCTCAACCAGGGAAATGCTATTCTGATTGGTGAATTGGTTGATCCTGCGGGAGAAATCTCCTATCCGGTACTCGGAAAAGTAAAAGTGAGTGGATTAACAGTTTATGAAATTCAAACAAAACTTCAGGCGTTAGCCAATCAGTATTTGGAATCCCCGGTTGTAAAGGTTCGGTTAATCAATTTTAGATTAACGTTGCTTGGCGAAGTAAAACAAGAAGGTACCGTTATTTTACCCAACAATAGGGTTAGCTTTATCGAGGCGATTGGTTTGGCAGGTGGATTGACCGATTTTGCGGAT
>JAEUUB010000023.1 GCA_016787745.1 Cyclobacteriaceae bacterium | reverse complement strand
AATTCTACTTCTTGTCAATCGTGTGCAAATCAGCAGTCAATGGCTTGCAACGGGTTTCCACGCAGGTGTTATCCTTCTTTTCTTAGGGTTTGTTTATCTCGTGGAACGAAAAAACTTTACTGAGTCTATCCATTAGAATTTGTAGTTTTACTTCACACAAATTCCTGATCTGATGAATATTATTATTCCCATGGCAGGCCTTGGCAAACGGCTTCGCCCTCACACATTAACAACAGCCAAGCCGCTGCTTCCCATTGCCGGCAAACCCATTGTTCATCGATTGGTGGAGGACATTGCGCATGTTTGTCCAGAGAAAATAGACAACATTGGCTTTATTGTACATCCCAGTTTCGGGAAAGCCGTTGAGGACGACTTAAAACAGGTGGCCCAGGCGGTGGGTGCTAAAGGAAAAATCTACTATCAGGAAAAAGCGATGGGCATTTCGCACGCGCTTCTTTTTGCCAAAGAATTATTTGTGGGAAAAGTGATAGTTGCCTTTGCCGACACCCTTTTCCGGGCCGACTTTACGTTAGACACAAACCGCGATGGCACCATTTGGGTACAACAAGTGGAAAACCCCTCGCAGTTTGGAGTGGTGAAGTTAAACGGCAAAGGTGAAATAACCGACCTGGTGGAAAAGCCGGCAGAGTTTGTATCCGATCTAGCCATTATAGGAATATATTTTTTTAAAGAAGGCGAAAAACTTCGTGACGAAATGCAATACCTGCTGGATCATGATATAAAGGAGAAAGGAGAATATCAGTTTACCACTGCGCTGGAAAGCATGCGCAAAAAAGGCGCTCTTTTTGTTCCGGGTCAGGTAAAGGAATGGCTCGATTGCGGGAATAAAGCAAACATGTTACAAACCAACCAACGGTACCTTGAGTTTATCAAGGATCAAACTTTGGTTTCTGCGAAAGCAAAAATTATTAACAGCGTCATTTTGCCTCCGGTTTTTATCGATGATAACGTCCTGATTGAAAACTCTGTGGTGGGTCCCCATGTTTCGGTAGGAACCGGAACAAAAATTACCGACTGCCGGGTAAGCAATTCTATCGTGCAGAAGGATTGTACGCTCAAGGGCGGGTTTCTTTCCCACAGCCTTTTAGGAAATTTCGTTAATTTTGAAGGAAAATCTGCCAACCTTGATTTGGGGGATTATAGTACGATTTGACCCTTCACCCTTTGACGAAAAGAAACTTCATCTTATATACTGTTTTTGCAGCAGCCCAATTGCTGACGATTGTCACCCCTGCGTTCTCTCAGAAACGAAAGGCTCCACAAGAAACAAAACCGAGTGATGTCCGGCTGCGGGAAGCCGAATTCTTTTTTGCAGAGGCTGAAAAATATTTTATTCTCGAAGATTACGCCAAAGCTTTGCTCTACTTTCAGCGTGTGGCGGAATTAAATCCTACCAATGCAACAGTACACTATAAGGTGGCCGAAGTTCTCTCCAAAGGAACAAAAGAAGAAGACCTTCAAAGAGCGGCACAAAGTATTGAGTTGGCCTTGAAATACGAAAAGAAAAACAAGTATTTCTATTTACTTGCTTCTAATATTTATGCCAATCTGGGGCAGTTCGAAAAAGCTACTTCTGCACTCGAAACCATGATGAAAGAAGTTAAGGGCACAGACGACTATCTTTTTGAATTGGCTGCATTGTATTTATACAACAAAAAACCTGACGAGGCCCTCAAGGTTTATAATCGGGCTGAAGAGGTAATGGGTGTGAATGAGGTGTCTTCTCAACAAAAGCAACGGCTTTATCTTGAAAAAGGAAAGGTACAGGAGGCTTTGGCAGAAGGCGAGAAATTATTGGAAGCATATCCCGATGAGCCCCGGTATGTACTGGGCTTTGCGGAAGTTCTTGCGATGAACGGCCAACGGGATAAAGCTATTCAATATCTGGAAAATTTCATTAAAGGGCATCCGGATGCCGGAAATGCAAAAATGGTTTTGGCCGGTTTTTATAAAGATAATGGCCAGGAGAAAAAATCAAGAGATTACGTAGAAGCTGTTTTTGATGATTCCCAAGTAGACATAAGCAGCAAGCTGCTGATGCTTGGCACGTACAATGCCCTGATTGCTCAAAACAAAAGCAAAAAAATTGTTGATCCCGAATTGGAGTCTTATGCGTTGATGCTATTTAAAAAATTAGAAACTGATTATCGGGGCAATGCAGACGTACATCTGGTGGGTGGTGATTTATTTATGACTCTTGGATTAGATGAAGATGCCAAAAAAGAATATTTGATTGCCGTTCGGAATGGGTCTGGAAGTTTTGAGGCCTGGCAAAATCTACTTTATCTCGAAACACAAACCAATGAATTTGACAGCCTTATCGCACATTCCGAAACTGCCCTTGAGTTGTTTCCCAATCAGGCGATGATCTACTATTTTAATGGGTATGCACACTTGCGCAAAAATAATTATCGGGAAGCCTCGTATTCGCTGGAACAGGCAAAGAAATTATCGACCTCAAACCCTGCCTTTGTAAGCGACCTGAATGGAATGCTTGGGGATTGTTATAACTCAACGAAGGAGTATTCTAAATCAGACAAGGCCTATGAAGAGGCACTCGCTTTTAATCCAAACAATGACCTGGTGCTAAATAATTATAGTTATTACCTGGCTTTAAGAAAAGAGAACCTGGAGAAGGCAGAGAAAATGTCGGCCCTTTTAATTAAAAATTTTCCTGATAACCCTTCTTATCTGGATACCTATGCGTGGGTGTTATATGAAAGGGGTAAGTATAAAGAAGCAAAAAAAGCTATGGAAAGAGCCATTCAAACGGGGCAAGGCACAGCCACACACTTCGAGCATTATGGGGATATACTTTTCCAGTTAGGGGAAATTGATAATGCTGTAAAACAATGGCAAAAAGCAAAGCAAAAAGATGGGGACAATGCCAGCCTCGATAAAAAAATAAATAGTAGAAAATTGAATTAATTTTTGTCCAGGCTCATGCATAAAATTCTATCAATCCCCACCCTGCTCCTGCTGCTGGGTTTGCTCGCGCAGTCTTGTCATCGCAAAGCAATACCCACACTCCCCGAGGCCCCAAAAACTTTGGCGATTGAAGAAATCGATTTTGGTTACCTGCATAGCAAGGCCCGGATGGTGTTTAGAGACGAGAAGAAAGAGCGAGACTTAAAAGCCAACATCCGAATACGTAAAGACAGCGTAATCTGGATGACCTTCTCCGTAGTGGGTGTACAAGGTGGAAAAGCACTTATCAACAAAGACTCCATTACCATTGTAAGCAATGTCGATAAGGAGTACTATGTTTTTGACTATGTTGAGTTGTCGAAGCGATTCAATTTTAAAATCGACTACTATGTGCTGGAAGCCGCCATGCTGGGCAACCCGCTACGGCCCATGCAACCCACAGACGAAATTGGACGAGAGGGTGAGTTTGACCTGCTTGTGCAAAAAGAAGGTTCCGTAACAATCAAAAACCTGATCAATCCGATCATAAAAAAAATTGAAAAGGTTGACCTGGTAGAAACCCGTTCGAACAATACCTTAAAATTACAGTATTCAAATTTTCAACCGCTCAACGAAAAAACCTATCCGTATAACGGAGTGGTAAGCATTTTCTATAAAACCACCGCAGGTATAATTAACAACACCATTACTTTTGAATACAATAAAGTA
>JAEUUB010000006.1 GCA_016787745.1 Cyclobacteriaceae bacterium | reverse complement strand
CTTCTTCCATCCTTAAAGGAAATGCTTCCCTTAAGGGCGCCACTTAGGGCAAAAACAAAACCTCCTTCAAATTGTTGCAATACTGAATTTCGATTTACCACCTGGCCGCAATCCACAGCAAAGTGAACTTCCGGAATACTCATTTTACCTGCATCATCAAAGGCAACATGTACGACACACGCAACGTACGTTAGAAAACTTTTATGGGCACAAATACCCATGCCGTGCCCTTTAGGTAATGACTTGCCCCACCCTGATTTTTCAGCGACTAGTTCAATGGCACCTCGCAACCGTGATGTATCGCCAGGAAAATTGTCTAAGGATTCGCCATAATTTTCAAAACCCTTCACATACTCTCCAAAAGGAATCATGCGATCGGGCCCCAGTAATTCCAGTAAATTTTTTACGGGATCAATTTTTCGATAAGCCGCTATTTCGTCAACCATACTGCCAATGGCAAATGCATGCTGGATGTTGCTTACTGACCGTAACCAGCCAATGCGTGTACGGGCGGGCGACTCTATCGCCTCGCAGGAAATGTTGGGTATATTAAAAGGAATATCAATCGCGCCCAAGCCTAATTCACCATCGCTGGGGGTTACTTCCTTGGTATTGGTAGTTCCACCTATTGGTGGAAAAGCACTGCGATGTGTCCATGCGGTAACTTGTTTATTCTTATCATAAGCTACCTGAATGTATTGAACACTACACGCGTGAAAAAAATCGTGGGTAAGATCGTCTTCCCTTGTCCAGGAAACTTTTATAGGCGTTCCTTGCATTTCATTCGCGATCAAAGCGGCTTCAACAGCAAAGTCGGGTTTTGATTTTCTGCCAAACGCGCCTCCCAGCAAAGTAACGTTGACTGTAACATGAGCTGCATCCAGTTTCAAGGCTGTGGCCACACTATCCCGAATCCATTGTGGAGATTGCACGGGTGCCCACATTTCGCATTTGCCATCTTTTATCAAAGCGGTGGCGTTGGGTACTTCCATGGGTGCGTGCGATAAATGTTGCGTAACATATACCGATTCCATCTTACTCGCTGCGCTCCGCACAACCGTGTCTACCGATCCGTTTGCTCTTCGCATATTGCCTTTCTTCTTTACTTTTTCTTTTAACTCGTTCAGATAAGTCTCTGAGTCGTACGTTGCATTTACGCCATAATCCCATTCTACTTGTAAGGCTTTGCGCGCACTAAGCGCTGCCCAGGTGGTATCCGCCACTACAACAATACCGCCCTGCGGCACATCAAAGCCGGCCGGAAAACCCGAGGCCGGCATCTCGAAAATTTTTACCACGCCTGCTACCTTCTTAGCTTCTTCGTCAGAAAAATTTTTCACTTTTCCGCCTGCCACCGGGCATCGCAGAATAACGGCATGCTTCATACCGGGCTTCACAACATCCAATCCATACACTGCGGTGCCTTTAACAATGTCGGGCACATCATACAGATTCATGTGTTTGCCAATGTATTTCCAGTCAGACTTTTTCTTAAGTACAATTGTGTTTTCTGCCGGTGCAGCTAATTTTGAAGCGGCTTCGGTGAGATCGCCAAAGCCAATTTTCTTTCCGCTGGAATGCACTACCTCGTGGTTGAGTGCTCTGCATTCACTTACATCAACGCCCCAGGTGGAGGCAGCGGCTTGCTCCAGCATCCTGCGGGCTGTGGCTCCCGCTCTACGCATCGGCTCAAAAAACATCCGTACGGAAAAAGAACCATCGGTATTTTGATTGCCATACGTTTTTTCATCTCCTATAGCCTGAACCAATTTCACCCGCTTCCAATCGGCTTCTAACTCATCGGCAACAATCATGGGCAAGCCTGTACGGATTCCAGTCCCCATTTCCTGTCGGTGGGCCACAATCATAACGGAGCCATCGCTGTTAATAGTAAGATAAACATTGGGAGAAAACGGCACGTTGGCCTTAGCAGGGGCACAGGCATATTGTAATCCCAGAACAATCCCTGTGGCTGTAATCCCCGTGGCTTTTAAAAATGTACGTCTGTCTATTTTTTTAACAATAGATTCTTCTACGGCAATTGTTTTCATGTGTTAATAATTGTTTTTTAGTTGTCACATGGAATTCGCATTTTGACACTTGTACCTATACCAAATGCAGGTATTAACATCCAGTTGGGGATAGTTTGGTTTATGCTCATTTCATAAGGCAAGTGGCTACTTACGTTCAAGATAAGGAAAGTTTTGAAGAAGAACGAACGCGAAATTTGTAAGCAATTCTTTATCGGTTAAGGGTCAATTAATCATTAAAAATTTACCACAGAAGGCTGCCAGGTTATAGAATCTCCGCGTATACCCTTGTTGTAATTAATTACTTCCAGTCTGACAGGAGTAATCTTTATGAGTAAATAGCCATCGGTTCGGTTTGTATAAAAATCCCGCCACTCGTCCTTCCAGCGTCTATCCTTTTCTTGTTGATCGTTTATTATTTCAGCCATTCCATAAATAGAAACATATCCGTTTTCATTCTTATCGGAATAATAAATAGTAACGCGCGGATCGTTTTTAATTTGATCCACTTTTCGACTCTTGGGATTGGTGGCCATCCAAACCGTAAAATCTGCATCCGGCTCAAAAGCATCCATGGTTCTTGCTTGTGGATGTCCTTTTTTATCGAGGGTAATGAAAGCGCATTTTCCGGAATTCTGAATTATTTCTCGGGCAGCAATGAGCAAGGCGGCCTTGTCTGTAGGAACAGGTTGTAATTTTCCTTTGGATTGGCAGGCCCCCAGTAAAAGAGTAAACGCTATCAGGGTAAGAAACAAGCGCATGTCTTTTTGTTGATTATAAATAAAGGTACACACAAATAAAAGAGTTGGTTACCTTGCAGCTTTTTAGATAGAAAATGAAAGCATTAATTCTGGTATATACATGCCTCGTTCTATTAGCGGGTTGTCAGGAAAGTGAAGAAATCAGCGTTACCGGGTTTATAATTGAAAGCCCATTTTTGGAAGAAGGAAACATTCTCAATACCCAAACCCTTCAGATAAAATCTAAAAGCAATTTAAAATCTGACCTGGTTGTATCCTATTATATAAAGGAAGGGGGTGCCCGTTTTGAACAGGACGTTAAGTCGCAGGCAGGCGAAATTACCTTATCAGGCCAGGCGGGCGGTCAGTTAGACGTTGAAATTGTTGGAGATGAATTTCTGGAGATATCCGAAACGTTTGACCTTATTATAACTTATGAAGGGAAAGAGTATCCGATACCTGTTACGATTCAGGATGATGATGAAATGGAAGAGATTCTGGTTTCCACCACGGGTTACTATACTCCGATTTCGCATCCTTCCATGGAGTTGGTTTGGAGTGATGAATTTTCAGGAGCAGAATTGAATTCAAATAATTGGGGCTTCGATCTTGGTAATGGTTGTAATAGTGGCGTCTGTGGCTGGGGTAACAACGAGTTGGAAACTTACACAAACCTTCCCGCTAATATTCGCGTAGAAAATGGCACCGTAAAAATTACAGCATTGAGCAGTGTTGGCAACTACACCTCGGCACGAATAAAGACCCAGGAGAAAGTTGCCGTTACCTATGGCCGAATTGATGTGCGCGCCAAACTTCCGAAAGGCCAGGGAATTTGGCCGGCCATCTGGATGTTGGGTGAAAACATAACTTCGGTAGGCTGGCCCGCGTGTGGTGAGATTGATATTATGGAACTGGTAGGCCACCAGCCTCAGACTACGCATGGTACGGTACACTACAATAAAGAGGGTTACAAAAGTTCAACCGGAAGTTCCAGTTTAACGACTGGAAATTTCTCAGATCAGTTTCATGTATTCACCCTGATTTGGGAACGAGATAAAATGACTTGGTATGTTGATAACAAAAGTTTTAAAACATTTAAACCTGATGTTTCAGCATTCACCAAGCCCTTCTTTTTTATTTTGAACGTGGCCGTGGGAGGCAATTGGCCGGGCCCGCCTGATGACACTACCGTTTTTCCTCAGGAGATGGCAGTGGATTATGTACGGGTTTTCCAATAAGAATTGACAACCGATAGCTACAACTTTGCTTTAGGAAAGAGAATATTGTTCTCTAAATGGATGTGCTGCATTAAATCTTCATCAAATTCTTGCAGCATTTTATACGTAAACTGAAAGGTTGGGCAGGCGCTTGCCGGTGGGGTGTAATGGCTGGTGAGCGTACGCAACGACTTTATAAGATCACCCGCATGGTCATGCTCATGTTCCATTACCGAAATTGGAAATTGAACGGAGGCTGCTACCTCTTTGCGATTGTCTGATTTCTGAAGCCTTAGGATAGCTGGAAACAAAATCTCTTCTTCTTTCGGAAGATGATTGAGCAGTTCTTCCGCCAAGGCAAAGAAAGTATCACGCACAGTTAATACATACGGACTATCCGTGCCGTGTACCTCAGCTATTTTATTTAGCAATTCTTTAATCTGAGGAATAGCCTCGCGTACATAAGTATGATGGTTCTGATTTATATAATCGATAAGCAAAGGAGCGTCCCAATTTTCAAAACGCATTCTGCTTTTCGGTTCCTGAATGAATTTTGTTTCCATTATTTCCTGCCAGATTTTGTGCGGATTTAATCCAGCCTCTTCGCAGGCCTGAACAAAAGGTGTTTTGCCATGGCAGCAATAGTCCAGGTAATAAGTATTAAAAATGGCAACCGCTTGTGGAAATTGAAGCGCAAGATCTGCCACTGTACAAGTAGAAAAGTCGAGGGTATTATCGGTTGTTGTCATAGTGATATTTTTATGGAATTAGCTCAAAAATAGCAGCGGTGGATGGTTACTATTATGACCCCAGTCATACCGTAAAAGATTTTACTATTATAAAATAAAGTCGGCAACCAGGAATCATGTTGGTTCCATAGTTGCCGACTAAGTGGCTGCCTCTCTTTCTTAGAGGATATCTGTCTTATTGCGCTATCTGAACAATTTTAGCTAGCGGAAGGGTATTGGCAACGCCAGTAATCTCTCCTTCCGAGCTGTCATCCATTTTTACCGTAAGCAATGTATTGTTCATAGGAATCTGTAGTTCGTAGTTTGTCTTTCCGGTATCTGTGTCCACATTCTTATTCAGAATGGATTTGTAGCCCTGCACTTTAACAACTTTCTGATTTTCGTTGGTCATCATGCCGCCCACCATGGGCATGCTCAAAATCATATTCAATGAATTAATAAGGGGAGAGTTGTTAATGATCTCAATGGATCCATGCTTTGGATCACTACCATAGTGTCTGTTCACGTAAAGACCTACATAACTACCCGTGCCGCTTACATTGTCTTCTTTATCAATCACAGGTAAAGTGCCCAGTTTGGCAGGTAATAACTTTAATACCTCTTTGCCGATGGCTATGTCCAAATCACGCAGCATCTGCTCCATGGCAAATCGCGAATCCTGCAAAGCACCCGATGAGTAGGTGGAACGAGCAGTAGCAATGTTTTTATCGAAATCCTGTGCGAAAGAGGATACTCCCACCAATACGCCTAATAAAAGTAAACTGATTTTTTTCATATGCTTTGCTTTTATTGCTCTCCTAATTCTTTTTTGATTCCATCGATATTGAACGTTTCCGCGGCCTTCATCATTTCAGGCTCGGTGGCAAAGTTTCTTCCTTCAAAAACAATTATGGAAGACTGGCCAATAGGTACGCTAAGTTTATACCCACTGCCATCGCTATATTCAATAATGGCGCGATATCCTTTTAATTTGGTTTGCTTCCAGTTTTGTTCGCCATTGGTTTGTTGTGCATACCCCCCCGAAGCCAGGTAGGCATTAACACCGGCCATCCAAACAGAGTTATTAGCAATAATTGTTTTGAATTGTTTGTTCTTTCCATCGCTGTATTCCCGTTGAATGGTTAACCCCGCCCAACCCCAGCCTGTGCTGGTCACCTGGTCTTCATCTGCATCCTTAGCGAGCCCACTTATTGATTCGGGTAGCGACTTTAAAATCTTGTTTCCTATTTCCAATTCAACGCCTAGCATTGCCTGCTGAACGGAATATCGCGCTTCGCCATAGCTGTTTTTCTTGTAGGCCACCTCGGCATCCGCCAGATTTTGATTTACATCGGGCGGAGTAGAAATTAAACCTGCACCACCCTGATTGGATGGATCGTTACCCCCCGAACCGTTTTGTCCACCCAAGCCATTGGAGCCATTTTGCCCCGAGGGATTGTTGTTTTGATCTTTTTTCTTACCCCCAAAAAGTTTGTCAATTTCTTCACCCGCTTTTTGTTCAGTTTTGTTTTCAACTTTTTGTTTGAGTCTGTTCAAAACCTGGGCCTCTGCACCCAGGGAAGCAAGGCAAAGGCCTGCGCCTAGGGCTAAATAGTATCGTAATCTCATAACGGCTTCTTTATATAGTAAAAGTACAAAATTTCGAACTCCCATTTACGCAAAACACATGCTAAAGGATTCATGAATTGAATCAAATGTTGTTCCAGTTTTAGAAATGCGGATAAAATATTCATATCGAATTAATTGATACCTTTAAATTCATGTGTTAAAAAATTGATTTTTAAGGGCACATGGAATTCGCATGCAAAGGATCGTCTTATTAAGATAGATTAGTGAAATTAACATCTTGCTGGGTGTAGTACGCTTTATGCTCATTTCATCTTAATTATCCCGAATTAAATTTAAAGCATGAAAAATTATTTTGATCTGTCAGGAAAAGTTGCAGTGGTAACCGGTGCCAGTAAAGGAATTGGTGAGGCGATAGCAAAAATTTATGGTGCTGCCGGTGCTACCGTTGTTGTCTCCAGTCGTAAAAAGGAAGCTGTAGAAGTAGTTGCCAATGCGATAGTTAAAAATGGAGGAAAGGCAATGGCTGTGGCCTGCCACATGGGGAACATGCAAGACATAGATCACTTAGTAAAGGAAACGCTTTCGGTCCTTGGCAATGTTGATATTGTAGTAAACAACGCAGCTACAAATCCTGTATTTGGACCTGTGGTCGATACAGATGAAACAGCTTTTAATAAAATCATGAATGTGAATGTGAAGGGGCCGTTTGAATTGTCGAAGAAATTTTATGCAGTGATGAAAGAAAAGAAATCAGGATCTGTTATTAATATCAGTTCAATAGGGGGCCTGCGACCGGAACCGGGGCTGGGAATTTACAGCATGAGCAAAGCCGCGTTGATCTCCCTTACCAAAGTAATGGCAAAAGAGTGGGGCAGTGATAATATTCGTGCAAATGTGATTTGTCCCGGACTTATTAAAACAAAATTCAGCGAAGCTCTTTGGAACGATGATAAAATCATGCACACGATGATGAAGATGCTGCCAATCAAACGGGTGGGTACTCCGGAGGAAATTGCGGCCCTTGCGTTGTATCTCGCAGCGGATGAATCGGCCTATTGCACCGGAAGCGTATTTACGGCCGATGGTGGATTTACCATTTAGTTATGATAGCCTTGTTCAACACCCCCAGAGTCAGTTCGCTTCTTCCTAAGTACAAATCCTTTTTGGAAACGGAAGTTTATCCGATTGAGTTGGAAGTGATCTCAGGTTTTAAGCAAGCGCTTCCCCGGTTGCAAAAACTTCGCGTTAAAGCAAAAGAACAAAAATTGTGGGCTCCCCATCTGTCTGAACAGGATGGCGGCCTTGGGCTTTCGCTCGTGGAGTTTGCACAGGTAAGCGAAGTATTGGGCACTACGCCTTTGGGTCATTATATTTTTAATTGCCAGGCTCCGGATATTGGCAACATGGAGTTGTTGCATCAGTTTGCTTCCACTGAATTAAAAACGAGATATCTGAAGCCCTTAATGAATGGCGACATTCGATCTTGCTTTGCCATGACGGAACCAGATTTTGCAGGGTCGAATCCAGTATACATGGCAACAACGGCCACTTCAGATAAAGAGCAATATTTGATAAACGGGCGTAAATGGTTTACTACCGCAGCCGATGGTGCGGCCTTTACTATTGTGATGGCCCTTACCGATCCTCAAAATGAAAATCCTTACCTGCGGGCAAGCATGATTCTGGTGCCCTTGGAAACACCGGGGTATCATTTAGTGCGTAACATTCCAATTATGGGTGACGCAGGAAGTGATTATTTAAGTCATGGAGAAATAAAATTTACCAATTGCAGGGTGCCAATTTCAAATCTAATTGGCGAAGCGGGAGAAGGTTTTGCCCTGGCGCAGGCGCGATTAGGTCCTGGCCGCATTCATCATTGCATGCGCTGGATTGGAATTTGCGAACGTGTGTTTGATCTGATGTGCAAACGAGCAGTCACGCGTAAGTTGC